>NZ_FQXR01000022.1 GCF_900130025.1 Sporanaerobacter acetigenes DSM 13106
CTTTAATGATGGATAAGTTTCTTTTTCAGCTACTGGTTTTTCAGGAATAACTGATGCCCACTGTGTTTCTTTGAGTGTTTGTTTCTTTTCTTTGTTAAATTGAGTAATCTTATATCTGAGCATATGGACAGAAATATTATTTTCTTCACACCATTTAATAGCGGTTAAACCACTGGCTCTATAATCTTCGATTCTTTTAGTCCAAAGTTTTCTTTCTTCTTCAGTCATTTGAGATAACCTCCCTTATTGGTGATGTTTAAAGGTATTATCTCATAGAAAGCATTTCTTTAAAATGTGGGGTGGATTTGACGCTTACTTTAAAAGAAGCTGCTTTTTTAAATTACTTTTTACGAAATTATTCACTATGTGATATTGTTGATAAATATGAAATATCAAACATCGAAAGACTACCAAGTTAAGCAAGATTTCTATTTATAAATATTTTAAATAAAAAATAATACCTTAATTTGATTATATTGAAACAAAATTAATCAAACTAAGGCTTATTCCTTTAAATAAAACTAATTTATAATGCCATAGGAACAGGTTCCTGGTTACTTAATTATAATGCAAAAATTTTTATCTTTTGTATTAATACCTGCCTTAATAGTAGATAGCATTATATGCTTGTACCAATCCTGCACCATAATGATATCTATTCCCCAAATATTTAGCACTATTAACTAATTTTTGTCGCACTTGTATATTCGTTAAATTTGGATTTGCTGACCAAACCAATGCTGCAGCTCCAGCTACATGTGGGCAAGCCATAGATGTTCCACTCATATACGCATAATTATTATCTGGATACGTGCTATAAATATCTACACCTGGAGCAGCTATTTCAACATCAGAACCAGTAGATGAAAATGAAGCACGTTTATCATAATAATCTGTTGCCGCTACTGCCATAACTGAAGAATATCTCGCAGGATATTCCACTGAGTCACCAGTTCCATATGAATTCCCGCTATTTCCTGCAGCTGCTACTATTAAAAGACCCGAATTATATGCATAGTTACAATAGTCCTCAAATATTGATGAATAAGAAGAAGAGCCTAAACTCATATTTATGACATTCATATTATTATTTACTGCCCATTCAATTCCTTCAACAATTCCTGAAATAGAACCATATCCATCATTACCTAATACTTTTACTGAATACAAACTAACATCAGGTGCAACACCTAAAACTCCATACGAATTTTCTAATGCAGCTACTATCCCTGCAACATGTGTACCATGACCATATCCATCATAATATGGGCTATCGTTAAATACTGAATATCCTCCCCTAACATATAAATCGTAATGTCCTCCATCAATTCCTGTATCTAGTACAGCAACTTTGATACCACTTCCATAGTAACCATAATAATGAGCATCTGTAGCCTGAACTCTTTCTATTCCCCATGGTATTGTATCTTGTAATGGCTTCACTTCCTCAGATTCAATCATCTGAGTTATTGGTTCAGATGCTTTAACCTTATAATTGGGTTCAACAGCTTTTACAATAGAAAGCTCTTTAAGAACTTGCGCCTGTTCTTCGCTTAACCTTACACAATAAACTGGAAGTAAATGGTATGCCTTTAAAATATCTACTTCTTCAATATTTATAGAATTTAAGACATTTTTAAATTCTGTATTAATGGCATCTTCGGATAAGCCTTTATATGAAGAAACATCGAATTGTACTAAATATTCTTGTTTTTCTAAATTTTGGTTTTCTGGAATTGCATAAACTTGAGACTCAGCAAGTATAAAACTCATTACCAAACTTAATAGAATAGCTAAAAGTCTCTTCATTTTAAATCCCCCTTTTATAATTATAGTTTTCCCCCTGAAATAAAATACTGTAGTTATAATTTTTTATATCTCTCCACCTGTCCCCAACTTAGGAATAAAAAACAAAATTAAATAACTTTTTTATATATATGGTAATAATGTAATGACAAAATAACTATATTATTACAAATTATTGGGATAAATCAATGAAAACAAGTTTAATATTCTAGATTATACTAATTTTTCTTCGCCATAACTATGCCACTCAATTATTCCGTCATTTTCAACTATATACTTCATAGGTTGTCCAAAGTTTAATATAAATGCTGAAACCATTGTAATCAGCATTATAATCACTGCTAATTTCTTTCTCATAATCGCCCCTCCTCCTTTACCATATTAACCCTTTACTATATTAACTCTTTACTCTATAATATAAAATAATAGAATCTTTTACAAGCAACTTTGATGTCGCTTTTTCACACTTTCTTTGTAAGCATAAAATAGCCTCCACCTAGTAAAGATGAAGACCATGGATTTAAATTATTTGCTTTTCCCATCTCTATTATACTGTAAACTATGACAGAGACTTTGCACCTTTAGGAAACTTTGAAAATAGAAATTTTTTTCACCCACTGATTTTCAAAAACAACGGATGCCCACTGTGTTTCTTTGAATATTTATCCCTTTTCTTGTTAAATAGAAAGCATTTCTTTAAAATGTGAGATGAATTTGACGCTCATTTATCTTCAATATCATCTGAATGAATAGAACCTGCAAGATGTAAAGCAGTCTTTGCGGATATAGGCCCTACTATTTCATATAATATAGATGAAGATAAAATAATAGTTGAAAGTAGTACTCCCATATCTGAAGGTAATATTCTTTGACCTAAAAATGCTAATCCAATAGATACTCCCGCCTGTGGTATTAAAGCTAAACCAAGATACTTACGTATCTCTGGTTCTGCATTACTTAAACTAGCTCCTATATATGCTCCTATATATTTTCCAATTATACGTACTATAAAATAAGTAACTCCTATTATTCCTCCTGTTGCTAATGATGGCACGTCCAATCTCATACCAGCTAGCACAAAAAATATAGTTAGTATTGGAGGTGTAAAGTTATTTAATTGTTTAAACAATTTTGAGCTTTTACTAATATTAATATATGTTGTTCCTAAAGCCATACATGATAATAATGGTGAAATATCAAATGCAGCACAAAAGCCAGTCATTGTTAAAATCATAGTAATTGCTAATATTAATCTATTGTCATCTGTTCTTTTAGAATTTATTAATCTATTTAATATAAATCCTAACACTATTCCTAATCCTATTGCTGCTAAGTTTAACAAAATTGGCTCTATAAACAATTCCAAATTTAATTTCTCATTAGAACTTAACGCCTGTGCTACAGAACTACAAATACTAAATGCAACTAAAGCTACTATATCATCTAAAGCTACTACTTGAAGAATCATATTTACAAAACTTCCTTTTGCTTTATATTGCCTTATAGTCATGATGGTAGAAGCTGGAGCTGTTGCAGCACTTATAGCTCCTAACAAAATAGAAAATGATATTGGAAGTTTAAAAACAAAAATCATTATTATCGTAACTAAAAAAGCAGCTACTAAAGATTCACAAAGAGTAATAATAAAGACTTGAGAACTATTTTCCTTAATAATAGATAGTTTTAAAAATCTTCCTACATCAAAAGCAATAAAAGCTAATGCTACATCTGTTACAAACTCCATATTAGAAATTATAAAACTAGGAATAAGATTCAGTCCATAGGGTCCTATTAAAATCCCGCTAATTATATAGCCTGTTACATTAGGCAATTTTAACTTTTTAGTTATCCTAGTTATAAAAAAACCAAAAAATAGTATAATTGAAAGACTAAGAACAACTGCAGTATTACTATTTACATTTAATAAGATATTACTCATATATTGTCGACTCCTTTTTCATTCATATTTGATTATACTAATAAATAGTGATAAAATCTAATTATAATTTTTTAGCAAATGATAAATTAAATTTATAATGCATTTTTTATAGGAGGCTTTCCACATGATAGATTCAAAAATTATGACTTTATTAACCTTGGCTAATATTGGAAATTATACTAAGACTGCTAAGGTTTTATCTTTAACGCAGCCAGCAGTAAGTCACCACATTAAACTTTTAGAAGAAGAATATGGAATTAAAATTTTTTATAAAAATAAAAAGCAGTTAAAACCAACACCTGAAGGAGAAATTTTAATCAAGTACGCCAAAAGAATTGTAGCTCTATCTGATAACGCCATGCAAGCTATTGAAGATAGCAAAAAATCCATTAAAAGGTTTACCGTAGGCATAACTACCACTATGGGCGAATATTTAGTATCCCAAGTTTTTGCAACTTATTGTAAAGAAAATCCAAAAGTACATATAAATATTGTTACTGATAATATAAAAAATATTTATGATATGCTACAATCCTACGAGCTAGACTGTGCTATAATTGAAGGAAATATTTCAAATAAAAAATATACTTCCATACTTTTAGACACAGATTATTTATGCCTTATAGTTTCACCAAAACATAAATTTGCCAAAAAGAAAAGTGTAAGTCTATTTGAATTAAAAAAAGAAAAGTTTATTTTACGTTCTTCAAATGCAGGTACTCGAATATTATTTGAAAATCATCTTCTAAGTCACTCAGAAAATATTAAAAACTTTAATATTGTTATTGAAATTGATAATATTACAGCTATAAAAGAACTTGTAGCATCTAATTTAGGTGTGTCTATAATGGCACATAGTGCAATTAAAGAAGAGGAGGCTTCTGGAAAATTAGTTGTCGTACCAATTGAAAATTTAAATATGGTTAGAGAAATAAACATGGTATATCATCATGATTTTAAGCACACTCAAGTACTAAAGGATATAAGGCGTATTTACAATTTAGGTATGTAAATGATTACAAAATAAAAGCATCCTTTTTATAATAGTTTTGATTAAAAACAAGCATAAAAAGGAATGACCTTTAGAACATAGAAACTGTATTATAGAATCTTTTACAAGCAACTTTGATGTCGCTTGGATATTATTGAAATTCTTGTTTAGGAGGTGCTTTTTTGATTTATAATCTTGATTTATTTGGGAAAAAAATAAAAGAAATAAGAAAAAGTTTAAACCTTACTCAAAAGGAAATATCAGAATCGACATATATAGATGTCGTAACTATTAGAAGAATTGAAAAAGGTAAAGTAATACCTAAATTTGATACTTTAGAGATTTTATCCCCTATCTTCAAAGAAGATTTAATTGCTTTACTCCTTGAATATAGGTTTGATGATTATTCAGTCTTTTATGAAATTAAAAATCGAATAGAATCAAAATTAGATGGTGGGGAATTCTATACTTTGCATAGTGAATTTAAAGAATTGAACAATTTATTATCTTCTACTAAAAATATGTATTATAAAAATCTTATTACACAATTAATTCTTCTTACTGAATCAATCATTCTATATAACGATAACCCGAAAAATAATATAATTCTTAATAAATTAGTAGAAGCCATTAAAATAACCACCCCTACCTTCAACTTAGATGATTATGATTCATTTGTATATTCTTCTATGGAAATAAGAATATTGATGAATATGGCTTTTGTATTAAATAAATTAAATCATAAGGAAAAATATATAAAGATAATGGAATTCTGTATAAACGCAGTGGATACTGATGATGAAATCTACCCTAAATTATGTTACAATTTAGCTGGTGCTTATACAAGAAATAAAGATTTTGAAAAAGCATTAAAATTTTCTATCATGGCCATTAAATCTTGTCAAGAAACTAGAAACTTAAATGGCTTAAGCCTTCTATATTATGGAAAAGGGATCGCTGAATATAAGTTAAATAAAGAAGAATATATAGAATCCCTTAAAACTTCTATATATCTATGTAAGGCCTTTGGACAAGACAAGCTGAAAAATACTATAATAAATAATTGCAAGGAAGTTTTTGGCATTTATTTATAGAGCAAATTGCATAAATTAATCAAAAATATATTTTCTAATCCCAACTGATTCTTACAATATTTACAGTCTCATCATCTATAATATGAGCAATTATTATTTCACACTTTTTTATAGCTCTTCTAGCAAGAGACATTCCTTATACTATTTTTCTTATGAACTTCCATTTATTATTTAAGTCTTTAACTTTAAGTATTAGGTATCATTTTGTTTTAAACTTATATTTTACCTTTAAATGTAATATTTCTTTTGAACTGATATTTTATAATTTTCTTATCTCGATTTTATTTTTAAACATTTTTTGATATATTGTTTCAGTAATCTGTGAGATTTTTAATATATGAAATTTATCTGAATTATATAAACTTTATCAGTAAATATGCCATCAAAATCTTCATGATATTCTTTTCCAAGCTTTTCTGTTTTAATAAATAGCAGTAATCTCATCAGATTCATCTTCTTTATATCTATCTACATATCACCAAAAGACTTTTTATCAATGACTTTCTAATAAAAATCAAAGCTGCTTAATTGTTCTGCACTGATATGTTCCCACATACAAAAGACCTTACGTCTAACCTTTTTAAACAACTATTGTAATATTTATAAAAATTTTATATAATTTACATTGTACTAATATGAGCAACTAAAATTAACATAACTATACTAAGCAACCTTTAAAGCTATATTTGTTTTTTATTAAGAATTATATCTATTTAACTCTAATTTATCATGAAAAGACCATGTGGAGAAAGGATAAGAAGTATGGACAATTACTATGCTGAAAAATTAAATTCCAAAAAATTGTATCAAGTATACGATACCCAAATTCCACGTGTCAAGCAGTACTTACAAGCAGAAATAGATTTTGTCAAGAAAAATCTATCAAACACACAAAATGTTTTAGAGCTTGGAGCCGGATACGGTCGAATTATCAAGGAATTGGCTCCCTACTGCAAATCTATTATCGGGATAGATATCTCGGTGGAAAGTGTTGAGTTAGGCAAGGAATATCTCAAAGACTATCCCAACGCGAGTATAGTTGTGATGGATGTTCATCAGATAAAATTTTCTAAGCCCTTTGATGTTATTTTGTGCCTGCAAAACGGATTGTCTGCCATGGGTGCTGATTCCACTGTCATTCACAAAATTCTTGATAAAGTGGCACCCGGTGGAACGGCTTATTTCAGCAGTTACAGTACTAAGTTTTGGGATTTTCGTCTGAAATGGTTTGAGGAGCAGGCTTCCAGAGGGCTTTTAGGGGAAATTGACTATACCAAAACCAAAAACGGTGTGATTATATGCAAAGGGGGATTTAAGGCGACAATCCACTGGCCCGAGGATTTTGAAAAAATTGGCAAAGAGTTGGGGTACCCCTATCAAGTGCAAGAAGTAGATGAGTCTAGCATGTTTCTAATCGTCCATAAGACCTAATAAAGTAAGTGGAAAAATACCCAAGCAGATAGAGCACTTTGACATGTCGTTTCACTCCCTCACAATCCGTGTTACACCTTCCATGTGCCTTGTAATAAATATCAGCTATTTTTTCATTTATAAATGCTTTTTCAACCTCATATTTAAGTAATCCTGCAACATAATACATTATAATATCTTTTTACTTATTTCCTCTTGTAATTTCACCATAAAACGACTTGCAATATGCGAACAATTTCATTTGTATTTCTGAACTAACTATCTTAGTTGATTCAACCTCTAAGATAAGCGTACAATAATCTCATGAATTTAGTGTAATTAGTGTGTTTCAATCATAAATAGATTAAAAAGGATATACATAATCAAACTCTGGTTTTTCTGTATTTTCAACTTTATCTGCTTCAATAACGGGTATAACATTCCCATTGAATTCGCCCTTTTCAATAGTACCATACACTCTTATCCAAGTATCTACCTTTAGCTCCGCTGCATTATCATATCTACACAGAAATCCTATTGGCTGCATATCAGCAGCACAGCAGACCATCATCATTCTTGCAGATACAAATTCATTGTCTTCAAATTGTTCATCTTTGAATACAAAACCACTAACCTGAATCTTCTTTCCATTGTATTTTTCTATGTTTTCATATATTTCCTGTATCCATCTTACATAATTGTCATTATCCATTATTATGGTTTCATCAATTAATTGAAGTTCATTTCTATTTGACTCAATAATATTCTTATTTTCCGCATCTGAATATTCATCTATATAAATATCCTCATTATATTCATCCTCTTCTGAATACTCAGTTTTTATCTCAGGGTTATCTACGTTTCCTGAATTTCCTTGTAACTTTAAGTCTCCATAAGATATATAATCTGAGTTAAAGCTCTGTGTTGGCAACAGAAATGCCATTATAAGTGGCAAAATAAAAAATAGAAGTGGTATTGAACT
Organism: Sporanaerobacter acetigenes DSM 13106; assembly: GCF_900130025.1. Lineage (NCBI taxonomy): Bacteria > Bacillati > Bacillota > Tissierellia > Tissierellales > Sporanaerobacteraceae > Sporanaerobacter > Sporanaerobacter acetigenes. Next base: position 8,223 of record NZ_FQXR01000022.1, read on the forward strand.
TACTTTAATTCTTTGTGGTTTAAACACCTCTGGGATAAAAAAAATAGAGATCAATACCATAGCAATTACTGCAAATTTTATAAATGGTACATTTCTTGGATGTACATATTTTAAGACCTGTCCAGATTGTATTGTTAAAAAGAAAAACAATGCAAAACCCAACAATACTACAACTTTAAAAGCAGCATCAATATTATAGTTTCTTGTTTTCATAATTTTCATAATACCTCCACCTTACATTAATAAAAATGTTAGGAAATAAAGCAACACAAACGATAAGATAGTAATAACTAGTACAAGTTTAATAACAAATGCCTTTCTAAAGCTTCCAAACAACATAATAAGATTCTTAATATCCATCATAGGTCCAAATACAAGGAATCCCATAATTGATCCAGTTGAAAACCTATCCCAAAAGCTTCGTGCAATAAAAGCATCTGAAGTAGAACATACAGAAAACAAAAAAGCTGTCGCCATCATCACAACAAGAGCCAATCCATCTTTTACCCATAACTCTGAAAAAATATCTCTTGGCACTATAGTTTGTATAAAGCTTGTCAAAAATGCTCCCAAAACAAGATATTTACCCGCACTAAAGAACTCCTCGCCAGCATGCAAAAACATAATTCGTATCTTTTCACCAATCCCTTGCTTATGGTTCGCTTCCATATTGCAATATATGCAATCACATGTAAATCTACCTGTTTCATCAAGTAGCGCAGTTTTTGTCTCAGGAAAAAACATTAATGTAAGACCTACCGCAAGAGCAATAATAAGACCAAAATATATCCTGTAGAATGCTATTTCTGGTCATCCTGGAAAAGCATATAATGTTGATGCTATAACAATAGGATTTATAATAGGCGCAGATAACATAAACGTCACTGCAACAGGTAAGGCCACTCCTTTTTTAACCAGACGCACAGTCACTGGTACAATTGCACATTCACATACAGGAAATAAAATGCCTCCAAACATTGCAGTTAAAAACCCCAGTCCAAATTTTGTAGGAAAAATCTTTACAATAGTTTCATTGGAAATAAAAACCTGTATAATAGATGATACAAACATTCCAACTAACATAAAAGGAAAGGCCTGTATTAACATACCTATAAATATCATATTAAATGCTTCAAATCCCGAAAAATCTATATCAATTGCATTAACTTCAAAAGCTCTAATCACGGAAAAAATTAAATATGCAATTACAAACATAAAAAACATACTAGGAAAAATATCTGATAGATTTACACTAAAATTAGAGCTGTAAATAGAAGCAGCCTCAACATCAGGTTTTGGACTTTTCAGGAATTTATCATCATATAAAGCTACCTTAAATATATCTGCTTTCCTATTAATTTCTCTTATACTTTTTTCTAGCTTTTTCAACTTTTCCTCTTGATTATCAGTTATCTTGTTTAAAACAATTCGGTCCGCTAAAGTAATTTGATTTCTCAATATACTTCCAAGATTATTCATATAAACTTCAAAGGTTAAAACATCCACTAAACATACGATATTTCCAATGAAACACTTTTTTCTCACTGAATGCTTTTCAAATAAAGTTAAAACTTTTTCAACCTCAATCATTCCATTATACTCAATAATTATTTTATCTGGAAAATATTTTTCAATAATTCCTTCAAAATAATTAGCATCCAAACATTTTTGCTCTTCAAGGGCATTTATAAAAACTATATCATCTTTGAAAACAGTACTTTCAATACCAATTTCACCATTTTCACATTGTATAACAACAATTTTATCACCTAGCAAATTCTCATCTTGAAGCAATTCATTTATATAAGTTGTCTTTCCGGAGTTCAGAAATCCTGTAACAATATCAACCCGTGTTTTCATTTCCTCAACCCTACCTTACGCTGTAGCATGAAATAGTCTTTCAAGCTTATTTTTGTTTAGATTCTTGCCGATTATACATACTCTTCCAGTGTAATCTGGACTAACCCTCATTATCTTTGTCTCTCCAGGAACATAATCAAACTGAACCCATGACCTACTATCAACCTGCAGAAATCCTTTCCCTCTTAATATAAACCCAAAATCGTCGTCATTCTCCAGCATAGCAACAATGCTCTTCAATCTTGCTTCAGTAAATATCTTCGATGTCTCCATTCCCCATACTTCAAAGACCTCATCTGCACTGTGATGATGCTGATGCTCATAATCACATTTGCAGCAATCTGAATGTATTTTCTCCTTCAATATCATCTTCTTGATTTGTTCTTCAAGAGATACTGTAGCATCCTGTTCTGCAACCGCTATAATTTGCTCTGCCTTTAAGCTTTCTAATGGTGTTGTTACAATATTAGCTTTATCATTTAGCTTCCGAATAGAGTTTACTACCTTCTCCAGCTTTTCCTGAGGTGCTTTTTGGGTTCTGCTAAGAATAATGGTTCTAGCATACTTAATTTGGTTTTGAAAGAATTCACCAAAATTGGCAAGATAAATTTCATACTTGAACACATCCACTACGGTTATCAACATATTAATTTGAAGAGTTCCCTTCAATCCTAACGCTTCACAAGCCTTTAAAACTTCCGACAACTTGCCTACTCCCGATGGTTCAATTATGATTCTTTCAGGCTTAAATTTATAAATAACCTCTCGGATAGTTTTTTCAAAATCACCTACTAGAGTACAGCAAATACATCCAGAGTTTAATTCTTTAACCTCAATTCCTGACTTTTTTAGCAATGAACCATCAATGCCAATTTCTCCAAATTCATTCTCAATAATTACAACTTTTTCAGTAGAAAATTTTTCTTCTAATAGTTTTTTAATTAATGTTGTTTTCCCAGCACCTAAAAACCCAGAAACAATATCTATTTTTGTCATTTTAAACATTCCCTTCTATTTTTATCTTACACTCAGGACAAATACCAAAAAACTCAAGCTTGTGACTAGTAATGTCAAACATTGTCTTTTCCTCTAAGGATCTTTCATATCCTTCTAAGGGACAATTATCCAATACTAATATTTTTCCACAACAATCACAGACTAAATGGTGCTTATGCTCCATTCCTTTTACTTCGTATACAGCCTTATTATTCTTAGATATATTACTTTTTACCACCAATCCTTTGGAAACAAATACATCAAGAATTCTGTAGATAGTAGAAAGACTCATGTTATTTCCCTTTTTCACAAGCTTTATAAAAATTTCTTTTGCTGATAGTGGCACATTAGAATTCATTAATATGTCAAAAACTATTTCCCTTTGTTTTGTTGTTTTAATATTATTTTTTATAAATATCTCTCTATAATTATTGTTTTCCAAGTAATCACCTCCCTAAAGTACATAAATCTTCTATAAACTGATTTATCTTATTTTAATACGAACTTAGCTATATAAACAACCAAATAGCTTATGGCTGAAAGAATAACTATAGATGCACCTGATGCAACATTTAATATATATGATATCCATAGCCCAGTTAAACAAAAAAAACTACCTATAATTATTGACAATACCATCCTCAACTTCAAATTTTTTACCAGTAATCCAGCTATAGCTGTTGGTGCTGTAAATAAAGCAAGAACCAGAATAATTCCAACAACACGTATTAATACTACAACTGACATTGCAATTAATATAAAGAGCAGATATTCAAGGAATCCAGTCTTTATTCCAAGAATAGATGCAAATTCTTCATCAAACATATAAGATTTCCAATAATCAAATAATATTGTTATAACAACGACTACTATCAGTGTAAAAGCTGCCATTAAATAGAGATCAACTCTGGTTACCGACAATATACTTCCAAATAGATAAGAAGATAAATCCGGTGGATATCCAGGCATTAATGCAACAAATAAAACTCCAAGGGCCATACCCAAAGACCAAAAGAGTCCAATAACAACATCAGAACGTGTACCACCCTTTCTCTTGATATATCCTATTCCCAAAGCAGCTAATACAGATATTAAAAAGGCACCTATAATAGGCTCAAAACCAAGAAGATATCCTAATCCTACCCCTCCGTAAGAAGTATGAGCTATTCCTCCGCTCATCATTACAAGCTTTTTTTCAACAATGATCACTCCAATAATACCACATACAATACTAGCAAAAATGCTTGCAATAACTGCGTTCTGAAAAAATTGGTATTGGAATAAAGATAATAGCATATCACTCGTCCTCCTTATGTTTTTTTAATACCCTATGTGGTACACCATGTGCTATAAGGTCTATGGGACATCCATATAAGGCATTTACCACATCTTCATTCAACTCGGCTTCTCCATGATAAACCAACTTACCATTAAGACATGCTAGAGTTTTTACATAAGAAGATACAGCAAGAAGATCGTGAGTTACCAAGATAATCGTCATACTCTTATTAAGCTCATTTAATAGAGAAAATATCTGTTCTCTAGAGTTTGCATCTACACTTGCTGTAGGTTCATCAAGCAACAAAAGCTTCGGGTCAACTGCCAGTGCCCTTGCTATAAGCATTTTTTGAAATTCTCCTCCTGACAACTCAGAAATCATTCTCCCCCTAAGATTATAGATGCCCACTCTTTCAAGCAATTCGTCACCTTTTTCCATATCACTTTGGGTATATTTGTGGAATAGAGTAAATGAAGGATTAAGCATACCTGTCAGAACAACCTCATGAACAGTAATAGGAAAGCTTTTGTCAAGCGCTGTAACTTGGGGTACATAACCAAGTAATCGTCTAGTTTTACCAGTTTTTTTACCATATATAACTATTTCCCCAGATGCTGGAGGCACCAAACCAATAATTGCTTTAAGCAAGGTAGTTTTCCCACCGCCATTAGGTCCGATAATACCCAGATAATCTCCATCTTCAACATTAAGAGAAACACCTGCAATTGCAAGTGTTTCTCCATACTTAACCGTCAAGTTTTCAATGCAAACTGCTTTATCATGATAATCTATATTATTAACATTTCTTGTATTACTCATTGCATAACCTCCGACATAAGCTCAACCATACCTTTCAGATTATCTATGTAGTTCGGCGAAAGAGGTGCTAACTGAACTGTTTTACCACCTATTTCTTCAGCAAAAGATTCAGCCTGTTTACTAGAAATTTCAGCTTGATAAAAAATAGCTTTAATATTCTCTTTTTTCGCCAAATCTATCATTTCTTTTAATCTTTGTGGAGTTGCTTCCTTGCCATCCTGTTCCAGAGCATACATCTGAAGATTGTAATCATCTGCAAAATAACCAAAGGCTGGATGGAATACGATAAACTTTCTATCCTTAACACCCTCTAATGTCTTCTGTATTTGCTTATCTAAATTTTCAAGTTCCGTTATATATCTCTGTGCATTCTCTTCATATTTGTTTTTGTTTATTGGATCAAATTCACCCATTTCACGTGCGATAGTCTGCACCATCACTATAGCTCTTTTAGGTGAAAGCCAGATATGAGGGTCCCTTTTCCCAGGAACCAACTCCCTATCAGCGTATATCTTTGATACATCCTCTTGAAGCTTAATAATCTTCATTCCATTTATTTCAGATGCTTTAGGCAAAATGTTAGCTTCCTCTGTAGGTACTCCTACTGCAAAATACAATTTTGCCTTGCTGAACTGCTCCATCTCTTTAGGAGTCGGTTCATAATTTGCTGGGCTGTTTCCTGGTGGAACCATGACTATTACCTCTGCCATATCACCACATACTGCTTCCACAAAGGTTTTCTGAGGTACAATGGATACCGCTACGATCGGTTTTTCTTTAGTATCTTTGTTAGTATCTGTAGTAGTTTCTTTATTTGCACAACCTACCATCATAGACAACATTAAAACAACTATTATCAATACTACAATACTTGATAAACTTGTTTTTTTCATTCTGCACTCTCCTTATCATTCTTTATTGCAAATGCTAATCATTCGCATTTGCAATATTGATTATATTAAATTAGAAATGAAATGTCAAGTGTTCTATAAATTGGATTCTACCTCAATTTATTTTTCTATATCATTGTATTCATACAATTCAACTATTAAATTTACCTATAAATTTAATAATCTTTTAAAATCCTATCTAATTAGTGTCAAACAAAACGTCCCTATGCAGCTTTCTGCTCGACTTAACATATATTAAAGTAATCAAAAAAATAGCAAATCATTTTATGACTTGCTATTTACTCAAACTGTTTTTATTACTTTATGCATTACAAAGAGCATTGGAAATATCATAACCACACAGAACAAATTAAGATTATCTGCAAAAGATGAATCGCTTATGGCTGGTGGTAATGTAGATATTATATTATTTATCATGTGTATTAAAATCGTCCACCTGAGATCTCTTGTTTTATAGTAAATTATCCCTAACACAATTCCCATAAATGAAGCATAAACACCTTGTACTAAAACTTCATGCCACATGCCAAATGCAATACCCGAAATGATAATCGCTGGCAAAGCTTTTGAAAAACTTCTCTCTAAGCAATTAAATATTAAACCTCTAAACACTAGTTCCTCTATAATTGGACCAACTATACAAGCAGCTAGGAACAACCAGATATATGCTCCCTGTTCAATTGAAGAGCTTACGCTGTTGTGAGCTTCCATACTCTGCCCAATGAAATTAATTTTTGATAGGACATCATCAACAAAAATTAACCATACCATCGCTAGACCCGCAACTCCAGTTCCTATCACAAAAGATAAAGCTATACCTTTACCTTTATTGACTTTGATTTTAGGTGCATTTTTTTGTCTAACAAACTTTAGATATATTAAACCGAAAACCAGTATTAACACTAAATTCACTATAATATATACAAGGTTTTCTTTGTTAACAAAAAAGTCCCTCGGCACAGACAGCACGTCCGATATATAGTAGAGTGCATACGAAAGCATAATTGATAGTTTTTTGGAGCTAAAATAAAACACTAATGCTAGAAATACGAAAAAAGTAGACTTTATATATTTATTTTTCACGATTTCTCATTCCCTTCTTTATAAAAAAAAATAGATTATATCGCATTCATAATGCTAAGTTTCTTAAGAAATAATAATAAAATATTACTATTTACTCTTTCCAAGGATTTGAGCCAGATACTTTTAGAGATATTATGAGAATACTTTCACAATGTTAAACATAAATTGTATAGAGCATGTCTATCTAACATTAGAAGCAACAGATCTTAGAAAGTCCATTGATGGATTAGCTGTTCTTGTACAGGAAAGTTTCAATCTTGATCCTTTTTCAAGTAGTCTCTTTGTTTATAAAAAGAGGATGTATGCTTCTACGAACCTAAAATCATAGTAACACGCATCCTCAATTTTTTAATATTTATATGATTTTAAAATTCTCTGCTAAATAACTAGTTTTTGTTATCAAAGTAATACTGTATTATATTCTATTTACCATCCATATTTTTATGAATCTTTTGCCAAATATCACTATTCTTTTGATAAATGGCTTCAAGCTTTGCATACTCTGCATCAATCTGTTTGCTCAAAGTAGCTGTTGCTTTTTCTACCTTATCGTAATATTTTTGGATTTCAGCATCAATTTCATCCAAGCGTTTAGCATCATTTTTCAAAATTTCTTTTTCACTCTTTGTAAGTACTTTCGATGTCTTGATACGCTCTGTATTGCTAGGAAGTTTATCATAAGAGATTTCTGGAACTTCAGAATCTAACTTCATCCACAAAGTCATATTTGCCCATACAATTGAATCATATTCTTTAAGTATTTCGCTTGCGTCTTTCATAATATTGTCGCTTATTTTTCGAATTTCTTTTTCAAGACTGTCAATTTTATTGTAATACGGTTTAACAGCATTTTTCTCATCAATCAACCTTTGTTTTTCACTTTGACTCAAGAAATTCATTTCTCCGAAACGTTTTGTGATGTTAGGTTGATTAGAAGTATCTATGGTCTGAATAGATACTATTTCTTTGGAATTCACATCTTTTAACATACTTGCTTCACTTTTAATACTAGGTCCTCCAATTACTGTTGCCACAGTCAGCATACCTGCTATTAGAATTTTTGCTTTTTGATTTAACATTTTGTTTAGCATCTCCTCTTAATTTTATTTTAGGTGGTTTTATATTGTTAAGAATTCTGTCTTAACTTACCATCTGTATTTATTATAAACAAAACATTTGGGAAAAATATTCTTAAAACTGTATCAAGTTTGTGGCAGATATGTGGCAAAATTGTATTAAGTAAATTTGTATAATTGTATGGTTTTCTCCTAAATCTATGATACATAGCTAGGCAAAGTTCTTCCATTTATATTTTGGAATACTAATAACAAATTTTGTATTACCTTTTTGAGAAATTACATCAATATTTCCTCCGTGTTCATTTATTATCTCCCTAGTGATCGATAATCCTATTCCAAAGTTTCCATCCTCCCCCTTATAAAATCGTTCAAAAATATGTGGCAAATCTTTATTAGATATTCCATTTCCATCATCAATAATTGATATAACAATATTCTTTTCTTTACCCTCACAAATAATTTTAATTGTTGTTTTTGCATAACGTATAGCATTGGAAATAACATTTAAAAAAGCTCTCTCCAAACGTTGTTCATCTCCAAATATATATGCATTATCTTCAAGAAAAACATGTTCAATATTCAGGTTTCTTTTATCAGCATTACCTTTAATTCTCCAAGAGCAATCGTATATCAACTCTTTTAGTTCAATTATTTCTTGATTCATTTTTCTATGATCCATATCCATTCTGGATAAAAATAAGATTTCATCCACTAAAGATGACATTTTTTTACTTTCATTGATTATGATACTTGCTGATTTTTTATTATCCTTGATGACACCTGATTCAATGGCTTCTGCATATCCTTGTATTGACGTGAGAGGAGTACGTAATTCATGTGATGCATTTTGAAAAAACTGTTTTTGACTTTCTTCAGCTTGGTCTATCATTTTTGACATTTTTTGTACTGTTTTTGCAACATCGTTAAATTCTCGATAATCTAATACATCTAGTTCTTCTAAAACCTTACGCTCGCCTACGTCTATAATATATTTTTTTAACTTATTGAAAGAATTATCAATTTTTTTTGTCATTCGTAAGATAACAAAGATTGAAACAATTCCTGACAAGATCATTAGTAAACCCAATATTTTGTGTATTAAGTCAACGAAATTTTGCATTGGTGTTATATTGGCATATACAATTACAGTAAAGTCCTTTGCTTCATGAGAAGTATCCTTTAAAACACAATATCCATCAGACTTTCCGTGATAAACTTTGGGTTTGATGTAAAAAGTATTACAATCATGCTTTAACATAATTGCTTGATCCTTACTAATAATATTGCGATTCTCTCTGAAGTATTTTGCAATTACTTGTATTCTTTCTTGTTCCAATTCTGAATATAACTGATCATTTGGTATTAGAGCATTGTAGTTCTCATCAAGTATAGCATAGTACACTGTAATGAAAAACTCCGCATCATTTTTGTCATTTCCATCATTTTGATGATTGTTTAAGTAATTAGAACCATAGTAATATATGTCATAGAATTCAAACTCTCTATTGATTTCTTTGGCAGTTAACTTCTCTATATGTTGATGAATGAGAATATTAAATGTTGCTAATATTAAACAAAATGCTATAAGTATTACACTGGATGGGATTAAAAATAGACTTAACTTTAATTTTTTTACTTTTTTTCTTCGTTTTATTTTCATTATTATCGCCTAATCTTTCAGACTTAACTTAAATCCAAATCCCCAAACCGTCTCAATGGATACATTGCTATTATGAGTAAGTATTTTTTTTCGCAACCTTTTTATTGTATCATCGGTAACTCTTGTTTCTACAAAACTATCATAACCCCATATTACATTGAGCAACTCTTCACGAGAAATTGCTTTGTCCTTATTTTCAATCAAATAACTTAGTAGTGAATACTCTGTATTAGTAAGTTTTAGTTCCTCATTTTTACAATATGCTGTTTTTTGCATGGGATATAACACAATATCACCAAAGTTCAATTTCTCATTTGTTGTTTTTTCTTTCTCTTTTGATATTCGTTTGAAAATTGCTTTAACTCTCATGGTCAATTTAATGGGAGAAAAAGGCTTGGCAAAATAATCATCGCAACCCAATGTAAAACCTGTAACATAATCCGCATCAGTTCCACGAGCAGTAAGCAAAATAATCGGGACATCTGACTTCTTACGAATGGATGAACAAATGCTAAATCCGTCTGTTCCCGGCATCATGACATCCAATATAACTAAATCAGCAGGTGTCTCTTCAAACTCACATAGTAGCGCATCTCCAGTCTCAAATAGTCTGACCATAAAGCCCTCATCTTCTAAAAAAGATTGTATTAATTGTCTTATATTTTTTTCATCATCCGCTACATAAATTAAATAACTCATATATCATTTTTGCCCCCCTTAATTTTGCAATTTTTAGGCAGATAATATTCTTAACAATCGCATTTTTTATCAATACAAAACTTTATTCTATGCATTTAATTGTATAATAATATAATTATGATTTCAAATATTGCTTTTGGTTAAATAATGATATTGTTCTTTTATAAAAAGCTTTTGCTTTTTCATGACCCTCAAATCTACATTCCACCGTTAAAATCAGAAAAAAGTTTTCATAACTATAGGTTGATTTCTACCATACTTGTCCTTAACGCAGATGTAATATTTTCTGTTAAACCCATCAATTCGCCCTTGACGCATTTGTATTGTAGTTTTTAGTGCTGTAGATAAGCTTCTTTCTAAAATTGATTCACATATGTCAAAAGCACCGACCTATTGTGAAAATAAGTCGGTGCTATGGACAATGCTATTTGCTAAAGCATTAAAATTGCTGTGGTGCAGTTTGCTGAACATTTTCTGTTCTTCGCAACATCTTATATAAGAAATAGCCCATAGGAACAATCATAATTACTGCGACAATGTTAATTATCATTTCTCCAATACCTTTTGGTATCATGCCTGATATGGCAGACATTAGATTAATAGCCATGTGACACAGAATGGGATATAGAATATTGCGTGTCTTTTCATATATAATAGCGGCAACTAATCCAAACACGAAAGTGTAAACTGATTGGACAAAAATCATATGGCACAAACCAAACAGTAAAGCGGAAACAATTATTGGAAACCAGCCTTTTTTTATTTTTCCCAAAGAACGAAATATTACTCCACGAAAAGCCAGTTCCTCCAAAATGGGACCCAAAATTACGATAAGCAAAATGATGATTGCTGGATTTAAGCCCCTCATTGCATATTCAGCTTTTGCTAAAATACTCATACTTTCTGAAAATGAAGGAATCTTTTCTGCAAATGTCAGCCATAAGAAAGAGATGCCTGCTACGCCTAATCCCATAACAATCGATTGTCCAACATATTTCGGTGTCAGCCCAATACTGTTTTCCTGTTTTTCTTTCCCAAATACCATCTGGTAAATACCAAAGTATATACCAAGCATTATAGTATTTACAACAATTTCTATCCAAATATCTTGCTGCATTAAGATCTGTGGTGAAATTTTAAGCACATCCATGAGCAAAGCATAGGTTCCCATTAGTAGTAGGTTTTCAAGAAATAAACTGCTAATCACCATTAGAATAATTAAAAGAATGTATCCAATTATCTTTCCTGTTTTAGCATTTGTTTTCATACTGTGCCTCCTTACTGCTTGTCATTTTCAATGATTTTATCAATACGATTGTTCAAATCATCAATTTGTTTTTGATTGTCAATAGAACCAACAATTGGTTCCCCGATAATATTGCCTTCTCTGTCAATCAAAAGTGTAGTTGGAAAAGCAAAGATATTGTTCAAATAATTGTCAATTTCTTCGCCATGTTCCATAATCAAATTAGGGTAGGTAATATTATTATCTTTTAAGATTTTTTCTGCCTGTGCATAAATGGTTTTATCCATACTTACATCATCTATACACACACCAACTAAAGCGACACCTTTTTCTTTAAGTTCTTTGCTTAATGTCTCAAGCTGTGGCATTTCACTTACGCAAGCCTGACATCCTGTAAACCATATATTTAATACCGTAACAGGATTGTCCTTGAACATATTCTGTGTAAACTGATTTCCTTGAAAATCTGTTGCATTAAAATTGGGAAATATACTTGTATTTGATGATTGGTTTTTAACGTTATCCTTTTGACTTCCACATGCTGTTAGTGATCCAATAAGCATGATTGCCATTATCATAATCAAGAGTTTTTTTAATGTGTTTTTCATTTTATTCACCTTTCCTTTAATTGATATGTTTTTTATGCTTGTTCTTTTTGTTTAGTTTTAAATTTGTCGCCATGAGATAAAGATGTAAAAATCGCACCAGTTGGACACGATTTTATACATTCTCCGCAACGAATACACTCTAATGAATCTTGACACTTTGTAATATCTACATCCATTTTACAGACTCTACTACACTTACCGCATGAGATGCAGATATCTTTATCAACATGATATTTGTAAAAAGATATCTTGTTAAAGAGAGAGTAAAATGCACCTAAAGGACAAATCCATTTACAAAACGGGCGATAGAAAATAATGGACAGCCCAGAAATAGAAATCAATATAAAAGACTTCCATGTAAACAACTTTCCTAAGGTGTTTCGAATTGTAGGATTGGCAAGTGCCAAAGGAATGCCACCCTCCAATATGCCCTGTGGACAAATATACTTACAAAAATAAGGAGGTGCTATTCCTGACTTATCAATTAAAAACACTCCCATAAACCATACGACCACAATCAATATGACATACTTCAAATACCGAAGAACTTTTAGTTTTTTGGTACTAAACTTTTTAGTAGGAATCTTATAGAGCAAATCCTGAAACCAACCGAACGGACAGAAGAACCCACAAATCAATCTGCCGACCAAGACCCCGAACAGGATCAAAATTCCCGTAATATAATAGGCGAAGTTAAATTTTGAGGAACCTACTACGGCCTGAAAAGAACCAATAGGGCATGAACCGGTAGCTCCTGGACAGGAATAACAGTTTAGTCCTGGCACACACATTTTTTTACCACTGCCCGTATAAATCTTCCCGCTCATAAAATTAGGAAGATGTATATTGGTAAATAATGTTGCAAAAGCCTGAACCCAGCTACGCCTTGCTCTCAGATGAGAGAATATATTCTTTTCTTTAATTATTTTAAATGGCTTACCCAATTCCGACACACTCCAAACAAATACGTATAGCCTTGGAGAATACTGTGCTCACTTCGCCCCTATGAGCCCCATATACAATGAAACTAAAAGCCAGTATAAGAACTCCAAATCTTATTTCTCTTTTCTTTTTTTCATCCATGCTATCACCTCATATGCTTAGTTTAACAAACAGGGTATAAAGTTTCTGTTAAGAAAGATTTTTCTATAAAAAAACTTGCCAATAAAGGCAAGCTGTCTTGAAATTCGATATTTATTTCTTGAATACAACTTGAAATATGCTTCCTTGAGGGATATTGTCTGATACCGAAATGCTTCCACCCAATCTTGTAATTATATTTTGCACCAAAGCTAGCCCGATACCATATCCTCCTGTAACTCGGCTTCTTGATTCCTCAATGCGATAAAACAAATCAAAAATATGCTTCTTTTTTTCATCTGAAATCCCAATCCCAGTATCAGCAACCTGAATTACTACTTCCGATTCGGATTCGGATAACGACACCTCAACATAGCCACCCTCCACATTATACTTGATAGCGTTATCTATCAAATTTAGCAATGTCCTTTCCAGGAGCATATCATCTGTCAAAACTACAACATCTTCACCTTTAATTGTCATACTAATTTCTTTTTCTTTTGCCTTATCTTCTACATCAAGCAGTATTTCCTCTAAAAGTGATCGTACATTTACCTGTGAATATTGGGGCTGGGCATCTCTGCTCAAAAACAAAATACCCTCTACCAACTCTGATAGTCGGGTCACATTGTTTTCCATGGTGGAAATAAAGTATTCAATTTCTGCATCCTTATGGCCCTGCTTTTTCTTGAAAACATCAATTTTTGTACGGAGTACTGCTAACGGAGTACGAAGTTCATGAGCAACATTTGCACTGAATTGTTTTTGCTTTTCGTAGCTTTCATAGATCTTATTCAGTGCTGCGTCAAAGCTCTTGGAAAGCTCCTCCAATTCATATCCGCCTTTAGACATTACGATCTCATTGCGTAGGCTCTCCACATTATCAATATCAATTAAAGAAACTTTTTCTGTCAGAACCTTCAAAGGCTTAATTACATGCATGATAATAAGGAAAAATGCCAACGAACCAAGCAGGATAGTTGCAATCATTATAGAAAAAGAATACATTTGAAATTCAGTAGTTGACTTGAGCTGAGCATTATCCACAATCAGAAGCAAAATATCATTTTCTTGTGAGTCCACAAGCACATTTTCTAATTCCTCTCCCATTTCACTCATTAACGTCTCTTGTCGTTTGCTGATAGCAAAGTTTGAGAGTATTGTCATGGCAATAAAAATCAGTATTACAGATATTAAAAGCCTGAACACGATTGACTTTTGAAAAGGAAATGTTTTTTTACTCTTCACTGATCAAATACCCCTTTCCAATTACATTAGTAATCATATTTCTACCTGTGCTCTCTTTTAGCTTTTTCCGCAGGGCTGACATATGAACACGAACAGCATTGCTGAAACTGTCCGCTTCACTATCCCAAACATGCTCGAATAATTCTTCTTGAGTGACATACTGTCCCGAATGCAACAGTAGATATTCAAGAATCCCAGTTTCTTTTCCTGTCAATTTGATTCCATCACCATGAACATATGCAATCCTACTGATTGTATCAAATGACAATTCACCGCAGTGTAGAACCGTGTTTTCCTGCACTGCTTTTCGGCGAAGCAAAGAGCGTATTCTGGCTTCCAGTTCTTCAAAATGAAAAGGCTTTATCAGATAGTCATTCGCCCCAAGGTCTAATCCTTTCACCCTGTCTGCAACTTCTGAACGAGCTGTAAGCATAATTATATTAACAACCTTGTTATACTCACGGACTTTTTTCAATACAGAAAAGCCATCCATTTTTGGAAGATTGATGTCCAATATAATTAAATCGTAGGTTTCTACATAGCACATTTCTTCCGCTGTTACACCATCCATGGCAGTGTCAACAGCATATCCGGATAAACGCAACCCGTCTGCAATTGTTTCTAATAATTCTTTTTCATCTTCTACAATTAGAATCTTCATTTTATCACCTCTGCAAATAAGTAGAGCTCATGGGAATGTTCTTCACAATGTATAATTACTCAAAATATATTATAGCATAAAAATAATAAACTATATGTATATTTTTGGAATTTTTAATTTTTTATCATTCATATTTTTCTCCTCCCTAATATTTAAATTCTTCGGCTAATTTTGAACTTCTAATCAAGCCTTTATATATCTTAGAGCTTTCCATTAACTCTTTATGTGTTCCAAAGTCTTCAACTTTACCGTCATCTATAACTACTATTTTATCTACATTTTCAATAGATTTTAATCTGTGAGATATGATGATTACAGTTTTGTCTTTCATCAGCCTATTTAAACTTTCTTGTATTTTCTTTTCATTTTCTACATCAAGGCTTGCTGCTATCTCATCTAATATTAAAATAGGAGCATTTTTTAAAAAAGCTCTAGCTATAGATAATCTTTGTCTTTCTCCACCTGAAAGTTCTGCTCCGTTTTCCCCAATAAAGGTGTTGTAACCCTTTTCAAGTTTTTCTATAAATTCTTCACAATTAGCAAGGCGTGCAGCCTCTTTCACTTCTTCATCTGTTGCATCTTTTTTGCCAACCCTTATATTTTCTAAGACAGAATTATTAAATAAAATCACATCTTGAAAAACAATAGATGTTTTTTCAAATAAAGATTTGGTAGATATATCTTTAATATCCTTGTCATCAATGGTGATTTTCCCATTATCGTAATCATAAAGTCGTGAGATAAGTCTTAGTATACTGGTCTTTCCACAACCACTTGCTCCAACAAGTGCTGTAACTTCTCCTTGATTTGCTGTAAAAGAGATATCCTTTAATACCATGTTATCTTTATCGTAGGAAAAAGAAACATTCTGTAACTTAATATCAAAATTATCAATTTTAGTATCTTGTCCTTCTTGAATATTTGACTGTCTAATTTCCTTTATCCTATTTATCTTGGGATCAAGGTAAAAAATTTCAGCAACACCTTCTCTTGAAGCATCCACTGCATCTTTGATTTTCATAGCTGCAAGAAGATATCCTATTAAATATAAAATATCTATCTCTCCTGTTGAAAATAGTGAAACTCCTACTAGTATGACAATGGCTAAATTTATAAATCCAAAAGCTTGTGATAAACCCATAATTAAAATTAGTTTTTTTTCTTCCTTTAAATGAATGTTTTCACTTTCATCCATTTTTTTATAAAGCATTGCTTTTAACTCAGAAGATAAATTAAAACTCTTTATTTCCTGTTGCATTTCAATTGCCTCTTGGAAGCTTTCAGAGTTTTCACGAAGTACCTTATAATACTTTTCATGTCCTTTGACCTGAACCTTCTTTGATAAAACCACTAATATAAAACTTAGTAGAGTTGGTAGAATAACTGCAAGGGCTAATTTTATATTCCCTATTAGCATCATAATAGATATAATCGGAAAGAAGATTAAAAACCCTCCAACCTTTGGAATTGAATGACTCATTGCATGTTCTATCCCTTCAATATCACTCATGATCGTTTGGGACAAATCTGATAAATCATGCTTTGAAAAATAAGATAGGGGAAGTTTACTTAAACTTTCAGCTGTTTCTGTTCTTAAATTTGCACTTTCCTCATAAGTTGCATTATACAAAGAATCATACTCATATCCTAAAAGAATATGCATAAGTAACAAGGTCCCAAGAGATAAGCCTATATAAAGAGCCTTACTTTTTACATTTCCCAGTACTAATTCATCTATAAATAGCATAAGCAATGTAGCTGGAATCATATTTGTACAATAGACAAAAAAACTTGACATTGTTGCCCTTGTAATATCTTTTGCCCCTTGATCTGTAAGAGCAAATCTATTCTTAAAGAACTTCTTCATATCCAACCCTCCATTCATTTGCCACTCCATAAAGATTTTGAAAATCTCTATATTTACCATTTTTATTCATTAGCTCTCTATCTGTACCACGTTCTATAATTTTTCCATCTTCCAATACAAGTATCTCATCTACATTTCGTATACTTGTCATCCTATGAGCAATCATAATAACAGTTTTGCCTTTCATGAGATTTGAAAAAGCAAGTTGTAATTCATGTTCATTTTCTGGATCCACTGCTGCACTAGCTTCGTCCATAATAACGATCTTTGCATCCTTAAGAATGGCTCTTGCAATAGCTATTCTCTGCTTTTCTCCTCCAGATAAATAAACTCCCTTGCTGCCTATAATTGTATTTTCTCTTGTCCTAAATTTATCTAATATAGAATCACATCCTGCAAGATGAAGGGCATATAATACTTCTTCTTTTGTTGCATCTTTTTTGGCAAGTTTTACATTTTCATAAATGCTTTTATTAAATAACTTTGCATCTTGAAATACGAAAGCAATAGTTTCAATAAGAGCCTTTTGTGTATAGTTTTCTAAAGGTTTATCTCCTATCTTAATAGCTCCATTATCCACCTTATAAAACCCGTAAATCAACTTTGCAATGGTAGATTTCCCACTTCCCGACGAACCTACAAGTGCATAAGATTTCCCCTCATCTAATTTAAAACTCAAATCTTTTATGATCATTTCTTCATTATAGCCAAAGCTTACATTCTCAAACTCAATATTAAAATCTTTAAATTTTTCTTCTGTTCCAAATTCCAGTTTGTCTTTCTGCATATTTGAAAATAATTCTTCTAATTTGTCTGCTGCATTATTACCTTGAAACTTATACATACTTACATACATAATCCTCATAAAAGACACAAATAGTACACCACTTAAAAAGAAAGTCATAATTAATTCCACAACTAAAAAATTTGGATCTATGTTTATATCTATGAAGATCAAAATTAATGGAATCAGAATTGCCATAATTCCAAAGAAAAACCATTGAAACCATACATATGGTTTTTTGCAACTTTGGGAATATTCATAGGCATACTTTGCATAATCTGTTATTGCTTTGTGAAGGGCTTTAAAGGAATGTACATTTGCTCCAAAGATTTTTATTACTTGCATCCCTCTAACGTACTCTACTGTTTCTGCACTTAGTTTTTCCAAAGACTTTTGATAAATTTCCATAAATTTTTGTTCACCCATCATAGAAAACAAAATTACAATTCCTAGAAGAGTAAGGACAAGAAGCATAATTCCCACTCTTAAACTAACTACAAACCCAAGTGCTATGGCAAGAATTGGCATCAGCATTGCTAAGGAGCTGTCAGGAATCAAATGCGCAATAATCATATGCGTCTGTTGAGCATTATCATCAATGATTTTTCTTGTAAGTCCTGAAGGGTATAGATCAAAAAATCGAAAGCTTGCATCTGCTAACCCATCAATTCCTCTTTTGCGTAAATTTGTTTCAAGTCTAAATCCAAGGACATGAGAAAAATATCCTGATCCTAAGTACAGAAGTGCTCCTATAATAAGCATTCCCGTCGTTATAATTGCATATTTTTTTGCTTGTAAAGTATCTCCTTGAACCAGGAGTTTATTTAAAAACCCATAAATAAAATAATATGATCCCACTGTCAAGCAGGCAGATAAAACAGAAAAACAAATAGCAATAACACTTAAGTATTTTTGTCTTGGTACATAACTTAAAAGTTTTTTGTATGTTTTCATTTTCCCCCTCCTATTTAATATCACTATTGGACAGAATAGTCCTTATAATAGTTATGATATATTTATTGTAACTATACAGATTTAAATACTTATCTCCTTAATTTAGAGAGTATTCAATAAAAATATTGTACCAATTTAAAAACTATGATACAATATTTTTAAAGATTAATGTCCAATTGTGTTATTGTCTAATCGTGATATTTGAGGAGTGATTTTATGAAAACTATTGAAGAATTATTAGAAAATATGGGGTATACTAGATGTGAATTTTGTGAAAAATATTCTCCTGCGGGCACAACTTATATGATTAACAGTGAGAATTATAAAGGGATTTATTGGTATTATGAAACCAGTGAATTTATTATCGATATTCATAACTTTTTTATTATAAGAGATTTTATCATGACCTCTTCTCCTGATATTAGTGAATATATAAGCTTAATATCCACTTACATTATTACCGCAAATGGCGAATGGGTTAACCCATATCAAAATATGACTTCTAATTCTATGTTTGTTATGGATGCAAATAAGAAAGATTTGAGATTTCTACTCCATGGCAACTATCCTTTTTTTAGTGTTGGCATTAACTTTAAAGAGAAGATGATTGAAAATTGGCTTATAGAAAAACTAAATATTAATAAACATGAGGCTACAAAAATTTTCTTGGAAACTAGTACAGAAATTACAAAACCCATTAGCAAATTGGCCCATGAAATTTTACATTGTACTATGGATTCTACTTCAGCTGAACTTTTCTTCGAAGCTAAAGCTAAAGAATGGCTTAGTATTACTCTTAATGAATATATGAATAAATCTAAAGAAGATCCACTTGCAGAAATAGATAAAAATGCAATTGAAAATGTAGCTGCTTATATAAATGATCACTATGCTTTTGATATTCCTCAAGAATTTTTTGAAAATATTTCCCTTATGAGTGGTACAAAATTAAAGACAGCTTTTAAACAAAGATATAAAATGAGTATTACAGAATATACTCAAAGGAAGAGAATGAACATAGCAGAAAACCTTTTATTAACAACTTCCCTTGAAATAAAAGATATTGCAAAATCAGTTGGATATAACTCGCCAAGTAGATTCACAACTCTTTTCAAAAGGTATAAAGGAATATATCCAAAAGAGGTTAAAGCCTTTGGAGATAGAATGTCTCCTATAATTTGTGATTGCAAAAAATCAACTTATAAAAAATAATTATTTAAGAAAGCAAATTTACCATGAAGAAACCATGAGGAGAAAGGATAATAAGTATGGACAATTACTATGCCGAAAAATTAAATTCTATAAAATTATTTCAGCAGCTACAGCACTAAATTTTGGGATTTTCGTTTGAAATGGTTTGAGGAGCAGGCCTCCAAAGGTTTTCTTTAAATTTATAAATTATATCCTTTTATACTTTTTCCCCATTGTATTTTCATATAAAGATCTCAACATTTCAATGGTTTCCTTATCCATGTCTTTTTTTCTAATTAAAGAAGCCTGATTCATATTAAAATAAGTAATGAAATAATCTTTTGACTCTAATACTTGATAGAACTGGCTATACTTAATCTTAGATTCCCCTTCAAATACTGTGCTCTTTATAATTAAATAATCCTCGTAGAAATCTAATGTTTCTTGTGAATTAAATACTCCTGTTTTGTCAGTTTTAATTCGCTGCTTATTTCTCCTCTCAACCTTAAAAATTATAGTAAGAATTGCTACCATAGCTAACAAAATCCACAAGGCAATAAATTTTGTTACATTAAATTGATTGTCACCATAAGCAAGAAAAGCAGCCATCAAGGCAGCTATCAAGAGTATAAAAGGGATTATCATCTTGCTCCTTAAGAATGTAGCTATATATAAAAACTTATGATAGTCTTCTTTTCCCATAGAAGTTTTTACTGTAAATAATTTATTATCGTTCACGTCTATACCTCCCATAACTAATAATGATTACTTTCTATCTTTTTTAGATTAAGTCTGATTAAGGAAATTAACAATACAGACAAAAATCCACTGTTCATAATAGCTATTACTATTTCACCAATAGAAAAATTTCCCTTTATTATAAAAATAATAAGAAATATAAAGATACTTATTAATATTACCTGTAGCCAATATTTTATTTTTTCATCTATATCGTAATTGTAGACTTGAATTTTTTCTAACTTTAGTATATATCCAATTATAATCATGAAACCTAATATGGTAGAGCCATGTTGTAAATACTTGTATATTGGTATATTTAATATAGTATTAGATAATACATCTATTTTGTTTACAAAAAATCCGTTTTTGTGGGTAAAACTGTCCCATACTACATGTGTTGCCATCCCTATAAAAGATGAATATGAAAAAATAATAAACTCCTTAAAACTATTTAATTTTATTTTGTCATTATATAATACATTTAGATGTTGATTTATTCTCCTAGGTAAGTTTGAAATAAAGTCATTTTTTATAACTTTATAAAAAATAAAATATAATAAAATAACCAAAGGTAAATTTATTAATAAAAACCCTTTTATACTATGACCAATCACACTCATAGGCTTAAAATGTATAAAATATTCAAAATCTGGTGCCATAGTTCCAAGAATCATAGCAGCATTATTTATATATGATTTGTGTTTTTTTGTAAAATTAATTACCGCTGCTGGATGAGCTAAAGTAAAAGCCATATCTTCACCTACTTTATTTTTTCTATATTACTCATAGTAAAATCATATTGAGATACTTTTTATTATATTATAAAAGAAGAAAAATAGGCAACTGTTTCTTATAAATGCAAAATGAACTATCTCCAACGCATCTGATGCATAACTCTACGGATAGTTTGTTGATATTATATGACATGCTCTTTATAATATAATACAAGAGGAGGGATAAATAATGGACTACACGAAAATAGGCACTCTAATTTATAAACTTCGAAAAGAAAAGAATATGACTCAAAAGCAGTTAGCAGATGCTATGAATCTTTCAGACAGAACAATATCAAAATGGGAACGAGGATTAGGCTGCCCTGATATTTCATTGCTTATCCAACTATCTGAGCTATTAAATGTAAACATAAAAGAAATTTTATCTGGAGATTTAATTTCTAATGAATTTGTAGGAGGAAATATGAAGAACACAAAATATTATGTTTGTCCCCTTTGTGGTAATATTACCCTTAGCACAGGAAACGCTGTAATATCATGTTGTAGCAGAGTTTTAGAAGAATTAGTTCCAAAAAAAGCAACCGATAAGGAAAAGCTAAATGTAGAAATTGTTGAAGATGAATGGTTTATTTCATCTGAACATTCAATGACAAAAGATCACTATATCTCATTTTTAGCATTTGCAACAGGTGATAAAATACAAATTATCAAACAATATCCTGAATGGAATATACAGACACGCATATCTAAACGAGGCCATGGTATGCTACTTTGGTATTGCACAAAGCATGGATTATTCTATCAACTTATATAGGCAAATAGTAGTATTTATGAAAAATCACTTTGTTAAGGAGGACATCATCATGTATACAAAAAACATCTCGGAAAAAATCTGGGATGGAGTTCTCTATCCCATCCCAGATCGAAAAGATAAGGTGGTAGTTGTTATTAGTGGCAGCGAGGGCGGACTAAAATATACGAGAAAATGTGCACAATATCTGCAAGATAGGGGAATCCCTGCCTTGGCTCTTGGTTACTTTAAAACGCAAAATACGCAGAAATATCTGGACAGAGTTCCGTTAGAACGCATTGGGGCAGCAATCAAATGGCTGAATCAAAATGGTTATCAGAAGATTGCAGTCGAGGGAATTTCTAAGGGTACGGAATATGCATTTGCTGCCGCAATACAGTATCCTATAATATCTTGTGTCATAGCGAAAACGCCCTCATGGTTTTACAGTGAAGGAATGATAAACAAGAAGCCTTCAGGCACGAGTTGTTGGAGTTATGCAGATAGAGAACTCCCATATACACCGTATAAGAAGCGACGTTTCCATATGCTGAAAATGTTGTGGAAGAAAAAGGAATTTAATATACTGGAAGTAAACACAGGAAAGACAGTAAATCCTGAATCTGTCATCCCAATAGAAAAAATTCAAGGACCAATACTGATACTATCTGTTGAGAAGGACACAATTTGGCCATCGAAGGAGAGCGGCGAGAATTTGATGAAACGTCTTGACGAGAAGCATTTTCCGTATGCACATAAACACATTAGTTATGCACATATGAGTCATATGATGATGGAATACTTTGGCTCTGAGATTCGATATTTTATTAAGTCAGAAAGGGAGTATCCAGGGGAATGTGCAAAAGAACGTATAGAAATGGGAAATGCATGTGTTCAATGGATTGAGAAAGTATGGATATAGGAA
This sequence comes from Sporanaerobacter acetigenes DSM 13106, assembly GCF_900130025.1. Classification (NCBI taxonomy): domain Bacteria; kingdom Bacillati; phylum Bacillota; class Tissierellia; order Tissierellales; family Sporanaerobacteraceae; genus Sporanaerobacter; species Sporanaerobacter acetigenes. The sequence goes on from NZ_FQXR01000022.1 coordinate 31,438, forward strand.
CAGAGGATAGCAGTTACAAAGCAGATTATTCCACCGTTCTACAAAACCTACTCAAATATATCAAAATATATTTATACAAATAGATTTTGCTCAAGAAGTATCACCTTCTCGATTTAATTCATCCATATATTAGATTTCTCTAACGTATGACCAGTAAATAGAATTTTGCTTTTTTTAAAATTCCATTTAGCTGTATATGTTGAGTTGTATAAATCCCAATCAACATAGTCCGAACCAGACAATAATTTATCTTTTTTAGCTATATTAACACTGCTGTTTATATCTCTTGATAATT
>NZ_FQXR01000023.1 GCF_900130025.1 Sporanaerobacter acetigenes DSM 13106
GAACGAGCGATTAAACCATTTGTAATAGGAAGAAAGAATTTTCTATTTTCAAAGTCCCCTAAAGGTGCTCAGGCTTCTGCCGTAGTTTACAGTATAATAGAGACGGCAAAAGCAAATAATTTAAATCCATTCTACTATTTAACATATCTATTTGAAAAACTGCCTAATATAGATCCCAATAATATAGAAGAACTAGATCAATTATTACCTTGGTCAGATTCAATTCCACAAGAATGTAAAGTTCCTAACAAAGAATAGTATAATATATGGCCTCCACCTTTAATAGGTGGGGGCTATTTTACGCTTACTTCTCCCCAAAATCTTTTATCGTATCAATAGCTCTTTTATATAAACTAGTTATAAATAATGTGTCCTTATTTAATCTTTTTAATTTCCTCAATAATAATCATTGTACAATAAAATATTGTAAAAATGGTACTTATGCAAAAACTTATTATAAGGGAAGCGTCTCCACCATGAAATACTAAACGGTAATAACTTTTGTATTTCTTCATCTTGAGTTTTCTCCCAAAATTCTACAACATGATCCTTCATTCTTTGCTTTAATATTACCTCCATATTATTCATCCTCCAATCTAACCTTCAACTTCTTCAAAAAATCTAAAGCACTTATTTTTTACTATCTATTTCTTAAATAATACATACGATTTATAATATTAAATTGCTTAAAATTAATCTCTTCATATTTTTCAATAATAAAAAATGGATCTATAATCTTTTCTACCATTTCATTGCTTAGGTTCCATAAGTATAATCCTGAATTTTCTTTATAAAATTCATCAGAAATTTTTATAAACTTATATTCTTTTCTTTGTTCCCTAGCAATATATGGGTTTAACTTTAATAGAATCTTACCATTAGGTTTAACTATTCTATGTATGTTTTTAATTAATTCTTTTGAATCTTCTGGTATTAAATTATCTAAGATATTAAATAAAATAGCACTTTCATAGCTATTATCTTTAATTTCGTTCAACTTTTCTAATCCACCACAAATTACTTCAGCTCTATCTTCATATTTGAATTTTTTTATGACACTTTTAGCTATCTCTATTGCATTATTACATATATCTATTCCACGAACATATTCCATTCCTTTATCTAAACAACGACATATTACTTTTCCATTCCCACAACCATAGTCTATTGTAGATTGATTACTATCTACAAGCCAACTTAACCCGTTCTCAATTTCTTGTATTTGTATTTTTTCAACAGGATTATATTCCTGAGTCTGTCCAAAAACATTATCCCAATATTTTATTGTATCTTTATATTTATTTATCATTTTAATCCCTCTTTTTGTATGATTTATAGTTTCTTTAGGTGTAGACATTTTGGCATCATCTAAATCTGGCGCATACTTGTTATAGAGTTTCCTTATATCTAAATAGATATTATCGTAGGATTGGACATTATCAATGTCAACATATCCACCAAATTAATTTTTAAGCATGATATTTTTTAATTTAATAACCATAAAATATTTCTATCTTATTCCTAGATTCTTTATTATTTTGTAATTCCATTAACAATGGTTTAACAAAACCACCTAATTCATAATTATCAATCTCACTTAAATCTACCCATTCATATTCTTCTGCTTCATCATTTAAAATGACATCATAATAATTTGTTTTACATATATAGTCAATAAATATTAAATGTTTCCCCTCGTGGAAAGTATCACTAAAAACGCTTTCTTTTAAACTTATTAATTTAATATCATATATTTCTAGACCAGTTTCTTCAAATATCTCTCTTTTTAAAGCATCTTCCATCTTTTCACCTAGTTCAATATGGCCACCAGGTATTACATATTTGTTATTCCATTTATGAGACTTACATAAAAGTATTTTATTTTCAGGATTAAAAATAATAGCTCCAACTGTAGGTTCAGGATATTTCATGTATACATCATTCCTTTCTAATATCTTACAAAGCTATGTCGATACTAAGTTTTTTCATTTTTTAATGGTCATTAACTGACAGCCTTCACAATAGTAAATACTACCTCCCTGATAAGTTTCCTTAATAATATTACCACCACAAACTCTAACAACTTTCTTCCCCTTCAATGTTTTGGTTATCTGATATGATAAAGTAATAGCTTCTGGTATTTCAATCATACATTCTCCTAGTTTCTAAAATCACAATAAAGTATCATTATGATTTGTCACTTATTACCAAGTGATAACAACCCAGGATTTTAAACTTCTCCTTCTATGTATCAACCTGTTCTTGCTAAAAACTAGGATTTTCACCACCTTTCTAAGGATTTTTAATGTACTATCAAGAAAATTAAATAATATAACTTAATTATATATACATTTATAAATATTTGCCTGCATATTTTAAAGCCAAGTTTTTTATATAATTTAAATATCTATCTGAATCTAGATATTTAAATTCATTAGTCAAAGGTTTTATATTTTCAATTTGTTTAGTAATCTCATCAACTTTTTTCACTAATTTAGTACTAAATTCACTTACAGAAATTTTCCTTAATTTATCAAAGTCTATTCCTTCTAATGTAGATAAATCAGCCACCAAAATTTCTTGTTTAATGATGCTAATTTGCTCTTCACTTTTGATTTTACTCTTAATCAACTCAGAGATATCAGAAGTTCTATTCTTTTCATCAAACCATAAATGAAGATGATATCCCATATGATAAGAATAATTGTAATTTTCAATTAAGCCACTTTTTAAGTAACTCATATAATCAATATTATCATTATCACCGATATAATGAGAACTTCTATACTCTTTATTATCGCTAAAATCTATACAATCTGGCATAATAGTTCCTATTATAAATTTGTATTTGTCTAGATTGCTATTGAGCCTTAAGATATCATTTGCTAAATTTATATGTGTCAATACTGATGGCATCTTCCCACCTCCTTTAGTGATTTAATCCATAGCCCCTCGTTATTTTGCAAACTGATTATGTTCACTAATATAATTTTTGACTTCCTCATTATTTAATTTACGAATTTGAGCATTAGTGCTTTCAATGTATTGCCTAGATATATATATAGGATTCTTGTCCTTACACTCTTTATCTTTATTTTTTAATAAGTAACTTTGGAAATCCTCTTTAGTGTGAAATATTTTATAAAAGATTCTATTATTCTTCCCTATAACCTCATATATACCACAAACATCCTGACAAATTACTTCTGCTGTTCTTAAATATAACTTTGCTATTTCCAATGTTTTAAAAGGAAAATTCCATCTATAAACATTCCTTTTCTCATCTCTATCAATACATATACATCTTCCACAAGTTGAGCATATATATTGTGTATGATTTTTTAAGCAATGTTCTGGCTTTAAAAGAGGAGTTATTCTCGGATTGTCACTATAGCATTCTTTACATACCATATTACCTACCTACTTTCTTTATATTTGTCTTCATATTTCTGTAGCAATACAAGCATATCTCAATAACTTCACTGAACAGAAGGTATGCAAGTTATGCAATTTGTCGATAGAAGGCTTAATGCAGAGCAGTTAATGTCAAATGACTTTTTCCCTTGAGCAAATCCCCTAGTATATCGCAAAACTTCATCTACATCAATATCAACTAAGCTTGCAAATGTAATATGTCCATAAATAGGACCATGTTCAATGCCAAATACATCTAATGCTTCTCTAATTTCATTTAATTTTTGATTAGTCGATTCATCCAATCTTTTCTAATAGGCCTATTGATCTATAATTAAAAGCATACGTGAATGCTCCAATCTTATCTATCTTATATTTACTAAATACTTCTTTAATAAAATCTTTAGTTGCTTGTGTTGCTATCCCTTTTCCCCATAGTTCCTTTTCAAAAATAACTATACTTAACATTGCCATTTTTTCATTAATTTCATCTATACCATAACACCATATATCTCCAATATATTTATTTCCGTAATAAATAACTTTTCCATAACTTAATGCTTCATCCTTAAGAGATTCTTTATATAATTTTATTGATTCTTCTAACGACTCAATACTAAATGGGAATAACTTTTGTATTTCTTCATCTTGAGTTTTCTCCCAAAATTCCACAACATGTTCCTTCATTCTTTTCTTTAATATTACATCCATATTTTCAGCCTCCAATATGTCTAACATAATATTTACTTATCATTATTAATCCCTCTTTCGAATATTTTTCTATATAATCTTATTCTAATCAACCATACCTGATTCTACTTGCAATAACGCAATAGTATAATCCCAAATATATGTCTCGCTTTCCAATAATTTTACTCTTTTGTCAAATCTCTCTACAATCAATTGCTTTAATTCTTTTTCTTCTCTATTTGATAATTGATTTTTGGTCTGTAATCCTATATCTATAATCTCTAATAATTGCTTTTTTTCTGCTTCTATTATCCCTAATTTTTCGTGATAACTATTCCTGCTATCATCAATAGCTATGGGAATAGCAATTGCATCAATTTGAATATCTTTAAAGCCAAGTTCTTCAAACAGCTTCGGTAATTCAATAGAATCAGGTCAGTATTTCCCTACATTATATTTTTTATACATTTCATCTGTTCCTTTAAACAACTTGTCCAAAAGTTCCATTTCACGTTCACTTTGTTTTGGTAATAACTTAGGTTCAGTTTTAATATATTTATCAGGCCTAGCATACATTACTGAAACTCGTCCCTTTGATTTACAAACTCTTTTTTGTTCTAATAAGAATTCCTTATTTGGAACATGTTCTATTACAGTATGGGATATACAAGCATCTACTGAATTGTCTTCTAATGGGAGTTTTAGTGCATCCCCTTCTAAATAGCTTATATTGTACATATTTTGTTTTCTTGCTTTTTCTTTAGCATAATTTATAAATGTTGTATCTCTATCTATACCTATTATCTTACTTTCATTTCCTAGCCAACTAGATAGTTTCCTAGTTATTGCACCAGGACCACAACCAACATCAACTACAGCCATTCTTTCTTTAAGTCCAAGTATGTTTAAAAACAAATCCTCTAATTAAAACTTCTTCTGCTATTGGAGCAACTAAACAAACTCGAATAAACATTATAACAGGATGTTGAAAAAGTTCTTCTATATTTTTATTATATTTCGCTGCACTTGAAACAAACAGTTTATCTAATAAAGGATCTAATTTCTTATCGAGTAAAACAAAGAATAATATTGAGCAGGTTATTGATATGAGAATATTCTTCAAAGTAATGTTATTAAATAGCTTAACATTGTATACTGTTGTTAGATGATGTATATATGCTATATTTAAAATAGTAATAATAATTAAGTTTAAAAATTCTGAAACCTTTTTATCTAATTTATTTAAAAGAGTCTTTTTAATAACTAAAGGAAGTAACCCACATACTGCAATATACATAATTAATTTATTAATAACAGTTGTAATCATCTCTTTAATAGTTCCTCATTACAAGCACCTTCAATTATCTCCCCTACTGTTCTAAACTGTCCAAGCCAAAACATTAATGCATCATCACGAATATAATTTTCATCTATATGAACTTCTCTTATCTCTCCAATGAACCATTTATGACTACCATCATAATCAATCTGATGTACAACTTGGCATTCAATATTTACTGGACATTCTTCTATCAAAAAACTATTTATCTTATTCCCTTTTCTTGGTGATAAGGATGCTTCCTTATATTTATCTACATGTCGTCCTGAGATAGAACCACAAATATGTATTTTGTCTAGCTGTTCTTTGGTTGGTATATTTATTGCAAACTCTTTACTTGATGTAATCAATTCATAAGTATATTTCTCAGGTTTAATTCCTACCATTACTGATGGAGGTTCAAAAGAATAAAAATGAAAAGCTGCTGCAACCATAATATTGTTTTCTACTGTAATAAAAACAACTGGAAAAGAAGGTAACGCAATTAGTCCATTTAATGCTCTTACCACATTTTGGACAAAAGGAATAATCACTATTAATAGTAGCACCGCAATATGGGCAATAATTACCATCTGATTCTCTCTTTATAAATTTATCAGAAGGGTCTCCTTCTTCAGATGAATCTGTTATATCATATTCAGAAAACCTATTTTCACTAGTAGCATTTTTATAATGATATACTGCTTGAATAATGCCTACTATTACGAAAATAACTCCAAATAAGGGGAATATACTTCCTATAATTCCAAATGGAGAACCTGCTGTCATACTAAAAGCCATAATTGTCCAAAATATACCGAAGATTATTGCAACTACAGAACCTATAAAAGACATTCCAGATGGACCACGTCCAGGTTTAATACTTTTCATAATCATACCTCCATTAATAATAAATTTAAAACGCTATAAACATTCTCCCCCGTCACTAACTTGCTAACTTTCATACTTTGCCTAATGGATTGTTCTTTTAAGTTCAAGGCTAAAATATTAATTTTAACTCCAATTAAGTCAAAACTAACTATTCAATATAGGAGTTTTCAATGTACTTTTTTTGTTTTTTCTCTTTTCCTTTAATCCATTCAGCTTCAATATCAAACCCATAATCAAATGCAATTTCAAATAAAATAAAAACCATATCGTATATTTGGTGCCTCAGTTTCTCAGGATTGTTGATTGATTCTTTAAGTAACTTATATTCTTCGTCCAGCATTTTAATTTTATCTTCTGTACATCCATCTGAGGCGTTAATTCTTTCCATAAAATCTCCTGCTTCATCTCTATAGTAATTCAAACTCATCATTATCTCTCCTTCTACTAATTTAAGGGATTCCTCGAAGCTACAAAGCTAGAACCCATAAAACATGATAATTCTTAAACTCCGTAATCTCATATATTCATATTTAGCCTTTTAGATTATGCTTTTAATCTCCGTATAGGTAAGAACATATAGCATTAGATTGTTCTTTATCACTTCAAAAATTGCTTATATATTACGTTCTTGTGCCTGTCTTTATATTCTCCATCGACAAGCCTAAAATCAAAATTTCCCCACTGTTTTTGTGAAAACGTTTTAACATCTTATGATAAAAAATATCCCCCATATGGACTTTTAGCCCCTTAAATATATTTGCTAACCTCTAAAATAGAATCAACAACATTTGTATCTCCAATCAAAATTATTTCTTCTGATTTCAACTTTAAATCAAGCAAATACTCTTTTCCTCTTTCTACCTTGCTAATTGCATAGTGGTTATTCAAACCAATTATTTTTTTAAAATATTTCTTAATACCTAATCTTTTAATGGCTCTACTTTAAAATCAAACCCAAGCTTTGAATAATATTCCTTTACAGGAAAAGTGAAAATATTTCTATATGTTTTATTGTTAAGTGTTGGTAATTCTCGTTTTCTTAATAAACTATTCATAGAATTAATTGCTATTTGAACATCATCAAGTAACGTACCATTCCAATCCCAAATTACATGTTTATATTCTTTCACAACCTTCAATCCTCTTTTCGTTAAAATGATTTTTACATTACACAAAATTTTTCTTACTAAAAGCTATTTGTTATAAATTCTCCATCACAAAATAAGCTATGTACATTAATGTACTACCTTGCCCCTAATCTTTATATTTCATTGTTAAATATAAACACCTTGCTAAAACCAAAATAAGGGAGATCCTCGTTCTCTTCAATAAATTGATTCTTTGTATAATGAGATAAGGTTTTTCTCCAAAATTTTATTGTTCTTAAATTTCTATCAGTAGGTGTTGTAAACAGCATCCAATTTCCTAAATACATATTAAATATAGTCAATCCTATCTTCAAAGTTCCTATAATATTTAAGTATTTCTCTTGTTGTTGCAAATAAATCTCTTTCAAATAATCCTTTTTTATTTATCCAAAACAATTCACCTTCATCTGTCTAGATTATATCTTTTGTCTTTGAATTAGCAAAGTAAACATATTTAGATTTTTTCAATCCAAATTAATGTATCACCAGAAGTTTCTACTTTAAAACTCTCCTCTTTTAAATCTTTTTTTAATTCATGTAATCCATTTTCAAATTCTTTTTCAGGTATTAAATGAAACATAGAATAACCTTTTTTCTCAACTAATTCTAGAAATTTTTTATCTACTGTTCTTTCACTTGCATCTCCAATTGTTAAACTCTTTATAAAAATCAAACCATTCTCTTCTACAATATTTTTTATGTCATTTATTTTAGGATATCTTGCCTTATCTATTATTGCAGTTGACGGAAAATATTTAACATAAAATCTTTTTTCAATTTGTTCATGAGATTCTGTTTCTATACATATTTTACCCCCTTTTTTTAATATTCTTTTAAATTCCTTAAACATAACATCTATGTCTGGTATATGATGGATTACATCTGTCATATATATAAAATTAAAAAAATTATCTGGAAAAGAAATGTTCTCATGATTCCCTTTTTTATATATAATTTTATTATTTTTAGTTATAGCTTTTTTTCTCATTCCATCAGAAGGCTCTATACCATATACATCAGCATTTGTTAATCTTTTAATTTTATCTGTATAATTACCTGTCCCGCAACCAAAATCTAATATTTTTGTTTCTTCATCAAAAGTTATTTCTTCTAAAAATTTGTTAATTAATTCAACATCAGCTTCTCGAACATCATCATATTGTTTAGAAATTTTATTATAATTTAATTTCATTAATTCATACCTCCATAGTTATAATTTGATTATTTCCCTCAATTTCTATAATTATTAACCATCCCCTCAGCAAAATCTACAGCTTTTTTAATATCGTCCTCATTAGGTCTACCCTTTCCAATACCTCCAATCAACTTAAATGGCCCAAAGGTATCATAGCCCTTACAACTGAAACTACCAATTACCACAAATCCTTTTTCTTTTAATTTTTCTTCAATGTAACTATTGTAACTTTTTTTCTCCATACTACTTGTTGAAAAAACAAATGACTTTTTATTAGCTACACTTGGTAACTTTTCAATTAGAGCAAGCATATTTTTGTGAAACTTGCCACCATATATTCCTGAACCGAAACCTATTAAATCATAATTTTGTAGATCATTAATATTTACATCATTTACATTAACAATATCTGCATTTAGTGTTTCTGCCATTGCTCTACCTATCTTTTCTGTATTCCCATGATGTATTGAAGCATAAATTATTAAAGTTTTCAATATTATCCACCCCTATAAATTTTCTTTTCTTACTTATTCCACACTTTTTATATATATCCTTTTAATTCATTATATATAAATATAAATAAATATTCTCCCTCGGCACTAACTTTGTATTATTACTAACCCTAAAAATGAAAGTAGAGTTAGTTTTATATTTCTTTTTATAAAAACATCTCCTTTAGTACAAATAACGCTCAAATTACTACTTTTTCTTACATACATATAAATTATGTAAACTATATCCTATAATAGATGTATTCCTACATGTTTTAAAGTGATAGTCCAGCCACTTATTAAATTCATTTTCATCTAAAAAATTGATGCTATCTCTCATCATATGAACTATTCCATCAGTTCCAACATGATCCAATTTTTTAACTTTGAATTTAGCCATCATTTCTTCAATTTCATCATAAGTTAAAAAATAAAAATAATCTCTATCATTCCCATATTCTGCTCCAAAATTTATCATTAATATAATCCCTTATCTCTATTTATATGAATAACATATTGAGCATATATATTTATATATGCTATAGCTAAAATTCCATCTGGTTTTAATACCCTTAAACATCTAATGTTTTAGAACCAGCTTTAATCTTCTCATCTAATACATAAGTTATAGTTCCATGAAAAATCAGTTTATCACATCCCTCAATCAACTTAACACATTTATTAAATAATTCATCTTTTTTATTGTACAAAATAACCACCTTTTGCAAATAACATTAAATGTTCTTGCTTATTCTAAATCATAAGAATATATTATCTCAAAATCATTTTCATTTACAATAGATAGTTCCAACCTAACGACTTTCCCTTTAAATTGATGAAATCTATCTGTCATCTCCCTTATAATAGCCCCCATATCTTCTGTTTCACTACCATAAAGAGATATATGAGGCAACCATAATTCTAAATCAGCTCTAGTCCACATATTACAATAGGAATCAAATTCTTTGTGATATTCCTCATAATATCTCAATAACTTCCTTGAAACAGAAGGTATGCAAGCTATGCAATTGGCAGATAGAAGACTTAATGCAGAGCAGTTAATGTCAAATGATTTTTTGCCTTGGGCAAATTTCCTAGTGTACGGCAAAACTTCATCTACATCAATATCAATTAAGTTCGCAAATGTAATGTGTCCATAAATAGGACCATGTTCAATGCCAAATACATCTAATGCTCCTCTAACTTCATTTAATTTTTGATTAGTCGATTCATCTAATATCCAAATAGCACAAATATCTTTTCTCATTTCCATTCCCCCTAATATCAGATATATATTATTCTAATCAACCATTGCTGATACCACTTGTAATAATGCAATAGTATAGTCCCATATATAAACCATGCCATATTACATACCTTCCTTTTATAATTTTCATCTCAAGCTAACTAATATATAAATTATGCAATGTAGCTTTATAATTAATTTTAATCATATACTACTTATTCCATGCTTTTCATCAAAATCCTTCCAAAAACTAATTTTTTTGTAAAAATAAAAACACCTCTATCCTATTAGGGAAAACTAGAACTTTCCCATGGGTTATAAAGAAAATAGTTCTTCTATTTGATACAAATAAAAGAACTATTTTTACTGTCTATTAAATTGTTTTTAATAAATTTGCCATTTCTATTGCTGTCATTGCTGCATCATAGCCTTTATTTCCACTTTTAGTTCCCGCTCTTTCAATAGCTTGTTCTATATTGTCCGTTGTAAGTACACCAAATATAATCGGTATTTCTGCATCCAAAGAAGTATTAGCTATGCCCTTTGATACTTCACTTGATACATAGTCAAAATGAGGTGTTGAACCTCTTATCACAGCACCAAGACAAATCACTGCATCATATTTTTTAGATTTAGCTAATTTCTTTGCAACTAATGGAATTTCAAAAGCTCCAGGAACCCAAACAATTTCTATATCTTCTTCTTTTGACCCATGTCTTTTTAACCCATCTATAGCTCCCGATAACAGTTTGCTACCTATAAATTCATTGAATCTGCCTACAACAATAGCAAATTTCAAATCATCGGATATTAATTTTCCTTCATACGTTTTCATTATTTTCACTCCTCTATTTTATATTCAATATATGTCCCATCTTATCTTTTTTAGTTTTTAAATAAAAATAGTCTTTTTCATTTGGATTTATTTCTATAGGCACTCTTTCAACTATTTCTAATCCATAGCCAGACAATCCATGAATTTTTTTAGGATTGTTAGTCATGAGTCTTATCTTCTTTGCTCCAAGATCTGATAATATTTGAGCACCTATTCCATAATCCCTCAAATCTTCTGGATATCCTAAGGCTAAATTAGCTTCTACTGTATCCATACCTTTTTCCTGAAGCTCATAAGCTTTGATTTTATTTATCAAACCTATCCCTCTTCCTTCCTGCCTCATGTATAAAAGTATTCCTCTCCCTTCTTCATTTATTTTTTTCAAAGCTTCATGAAGTTGATCTCCACAATCACATCTAAGTGAACCAAATACATCTCCTGTCAAGCACTCAGAATGGACCCTTACAAGAGCTGGCTCCTCCTCCTTTATATCTCCTTTGACTAATGCTACATGATGTTCCCCATTTATTTTGTTTACATATCCTATAATATTAAAATCACCATAAATAGTAGGTAATTTAGCTTCTGAAACTTTTGTTGCTAAGATTTCATTTTTCCTTCTATATGCTATCAAATCAGCAATAGTTATTATTTTGATATCAAACTTTTTGGCATATTCCATAAGCTGTGGTGTTCTTGCCATTGTGCCATCTTCATTCATTATTTCACAAATTACCCCTGCAGGATATAATCCTGCTAATCTTGCAAGATCTATAGCAGCCTCTGTATGTCCCGCTCTTTTTAATACTCCACCTTCTCGCCCTTTTAAAGGAAAAACATGTCCTGGACGTCTAAAGTCATCATCACATACATTTGAATCCAATACTTTTTCTATAGTCAATGCTCTTTCTCCAGCTGAAATTCCTGTAGTAGTATCCTTGTAATCAATGGAAACAGTAAAAGCTGTTTCATGATTGTCAGTGTTTTCCCTCACCATTTGATCTATGTTTAATTCCTCTAGTCTTTCTCCCACTATGGGCATACAAACAAGTCCCCTAGCATATTTAGTCATAAAATTTATCTTCTCAGTAGTAACTTTTTCTGCTGCTACTATTAAATCTCCTTCATTTTCCCTATCTTCGTCATCAACAACTATGACAAAATTGCCTTTTTTAATCTCCTCCAGTGCTTCCTCTATAGTATTAAACTTTGCCATTTTAACCCTCCTCATATAAATCCATTTTCTCTTAAAAAATCTCTATCTATTTTACTTTCACTTTCCTTTTTTCCACTTTGTAAAAACCTTTCAACATATTTCCCAATTACATCACATTCAATATTGACTAAATCTTTTATATTCTTCTTATTTAATGCAGTAGATTCTTTAGTATGAGGAATTATTGATACTTTGAACATTTCTTCATCTACATAGCCTACCGTAAGACTCACTCCATCTATGGCAACAGAACCTTTATAAACTATATATTTTAATATTTCTTTAGGAGCAACTACACTTATCCATATAGCATTTCCTTCACTTTTAAACTCTTTTATGGCACCAGTTCCATCTATATGTCCGGATACTACATGTCCCCCCAATCTATCTCCAATTTTTAATGCTCTTTCTAAATTCACAAGACTTCCACTCTTCAAAAATCCCAAATTTGTTTTCCTTATAGTTTCAGCCATTACATTTGCTTTAAATAAATTTTCATCAAATTCATTTACTGTTAGACAAACTCCGTTGACAGCTATGCTATCTCCTATAGAAATATTTTCAACTATTTTCTTACATTCAAAAGTAATTGTCCATATTTTATTTTCATTGACTATGTCTAATACTTTTCCTACTTCTTCTACAAGTCCTGTAAACACCTTATCACTTCCTTACTTTAAATAACCTTCAATCATTATGTTCTTGCCCATGCTTGTAATCTTCACATCTTGTAAACATATGGCATCCTCTAAACACTCCACCCCCTCCCCTTCAACTGGAGTCTTAGCATCTTTTCCACCTATAATCTTTGGAGCAATAAAAAATATAACTTTATCTACTAAGTTCTCCTTCAAAAAACTGAAGTTTACTTCTCCACCTCCTTCAATAAGCAAGCTATCTATTTTTTTATTTCCCAATTCTTCTATGAGAAATTGTAAATCTACTTTATGGTTTTTAGCTGGAGTTATTATTACCTCTGCTCCCTTTTCCTTAAAAGCTTTTATATTTTCATCTGCTGCAAGATTAGTTACTGCAATAATAGTATTTGAAGGATTTATGTTTAATACTTTTGATGTAATAGGAGTCCTTCCATGACTATCTAATACAATTCTTATGGAATCTTTACACTCTATTTTATTTAGTCTTGTATTTAGCGTAGGATCATCCGTTATTACTGTATTTACTCCCACCAATATAGCTGAAACTTTTTGTCTCAATATATGTCCATATTCTCTTGCTTTTTCATCTGTCACCCATCTTGAGTCCCCTGTGCGTGTAGCTATTTTCCCATCTAAACTCATACCTGCTTTCATAATAATAAAGGGTCTTTTAGTAATTATATATTTAATAAATATTTCATTTAATTTTTCTGCTTCTTTTTTTAGAATTCCAACCTCCACTTCAATTCCATTTTCTTTTAATATCTTTATTCCATTTCCTGAAACTTCAGGGTTAGGATCCTTCATAGCTACTACTACTTTTTTGATTCCACTTTTCACTATCCTATTGACACAAGGCGGAGTCTTTCCAAAATGAGAACAGGGTTCCAAGTTAACATACATAGTAGTGCCATATACATCTTCTATAGCATTATTTAATGCATTTATTTCAGCATGATTTCCCCCATAACTCTCATGATAACCTTCAGCAATTATCTTCCCGTTCTTAACAATCACTGCTCCTACTAGAGGATTGGAACTTGTAAATCCCATCCCTTTTTCTGCAAGACTTAAAGCTCTTTTCATAAAATATTCATCATTCATAAAATCCCCCCAAAAAATTATTAAAAGCCCTGAAATAAATTTCAGGGCTTAATTAACCACTTTCCACTTTTATAGTTATAAAGATAGTCATAAAAATTATTTTTATAACTATTCAATACCTTCTTTCATCCAGACTATACTGTCGGCTTCGGAATCTCACCGAATCTGCCTATTAGGCTCGTGGGCTTTACCACCGGTGGGGAATTTCACCCCGCCCTGAAGGAATATTCTGTTTTCATAATTATACCATATATTGAAGTCAATGAAAAGAATTCTTTAAAAAACAACAACATAATTTTCTATATTCCTATAAATCTGATATCTTCATCTTGATACCATTCAAATTTTCTTAATCTTAAATTAGAATCAATATTTATTATTTCTGGTTGATTTATATTTTCTATTGGCATATTATTTCCTCCGTTCTTTATTCATTCTTGCCCAATATCTTTAAAATTTCTTTACAATTTTCATGTAGCACATCCTTTTATTTATATAATTGTCAAACTTCTTAAATATCTTCCTTCTCCATTTATATATTCTGGAGATTGTACAAAACCAACTTGAACTAAATATTCATTTGTAAAACCAAAGACTTGATGCCACAGTTCTATTGCTATTTCTTTCATATTGTTTTCATGTTTTATAGCAGTTAATTCAGTGGCTCCTTTTTCAAATCTATCAAAAGTAGATTTAACTATATCATATATTTGATTTAGTACAATATCTGATATTTCATTAATAATCTCATTATCAGACCTTTCAAAAACAGGGACATTACATTCTATAGTGCTATCTTCCTCATTTATACTTAAATATTCAAATTCCTCAAGAAATTTAACCATATCTTTTTCATTTTTAGATAATTTATTATAAACTATTTCATTCTTATAACTCTTCCAAACAATTTCACCACATTTTTCTACAATCTCACTATTTTTTTGTTCTATTAACCTTATATAATCTAAATTTAGCTCATTAAATGGTGTTGCACTTTCAAGATTTTTTTCAACTCGTCTAAAAAACCTAAACACATCTTTCCTAGTACCATCTGAATCTCCAAAACTATTGAAGATAAAGTTTTGACTTCTATAATTATTGCTACTACACAGTAGTTTATTACTATGACTTTGTACACTTTCGCTATCCTCATATCCAAATATTATATAATCTCTATTTCCTGGTTGTATTTTAGAAGATAAAAAAATATTCTTCTCTTCAAAAAAGTCAAAAGCTGTACCATCAAAAATATCATCACAAACTATATGATATAATAGCTTTTCTTTAGAAAAAGAAGAATAGTTAGATAACTTAGATATTTTTTCATAAATCTGTTCCTTTATATCAATTATTTTGCTACCTATAATTTCTCCAATATCCTCAAAATACGTATCTAATAATGGCATGTCCTCTTCTAAAAACACAGGAAAGTTTAATTTATATTTGTTTTCTATTACATCTATTGCATTGATACGTTTTAAACTTTCTATTATACAATCAAATTCTTCTTCTTCAATTTTTATTATTTCTATAATTTCATCTTTTGATATAGAATATGGCTCATTGTGTGCTATTAAATATAATATCTCTGATACAAATTTTTTGCTACAAACATATCCAGGATTAAATTCATCATAAGAACCATTATCTCCAAAAAAATATATATCTAATTTCTTATTCATTCGTAGCACCTCATCATCTACTTATTGAAAACTGACATTATTATTTCATCATAATATTTTCCATCTTTGAATATTTCATCTTTTAAAATTCCTTCTACCTCAAATCCACACTTCTCATAGCATTTTTTAGCTCTTACATTAAATGAAAATGTACTTAATCTTATTTTACGAATATTCATATTATTAAAAATAAAATTCATAAGCACTTTCATTGCATCAGTACCATATCCTTTTCCCCAATATTGCTTGTATCCAATCATAATACCAACAGTTGCAACACGAGATAACCAGTTGACTTCTTGAATACCACAGCCACCAATATATTTTTTTGTTTCTATATCTTCTATGGCAAAATTATAGCTACCATCTTGACTACTTTTCTGCGATCTTACCCATTCTTCCTCTTCCCATAGAGTCATTGGAAAAGGAATATTTGTAACTAAAAATTTTTTAAGTTCCTCATCATTTACAAATGATGTTGCTATTGGTATATCTTCTTCTCTATAAGCTCTCAAGCAGACTTTTTCTCCATAATACATTTACAATTTCCCCTTTATAAATTAAAGTTTTTCTCATATCAGATTTATATTTACATTAAAGTAAATTCAACTTCCTCAATACTCTCAAGCTTCATATCATTAAATATAAAGCACAAGATATATGGCATTTTATCGACAATTCTCCAAAAATCAGCATATTCAAAATTGGAATTAAAATAATTTATAATTGTACTTAATGCAGTACCATGAGTTCCAATAACTACATTTTCCCCAAAATTATTTCTTATTACATTAAAAAGGGCAGTGACATTGCGTTCTTGGACTTCTCTTAAAGATTCTCCTCCCAAAAGTTTGAAATCAAAATCTTGCCACTGTTTTTCAGAAAATCCCCTGAAATCCTCTACCCATTCACCAACCTTACGTTCACAAAAATCATTGTTAGTTATTATTTCAAGCCCACTATTCTCTGCAAAATCTTTTATCGTATCAATAGCTCTTTTATATGTACTAGAATAGATAGCAGTAATATCCCTATTCATCAATGCATTCGTAACCTTTTTTGCATCTGCAACCCCTTGTTCTGTCAAAGGACGTGTCAAATCATCCTTAATAGAAAAATCCGGTTCAGCATGTCTAACAAAATATATATAAGTTTTCATTTTAATCCTATCTCCATTTCTATCATTGAATCCTCATTATCATCAATAATTCCCATATTACTAAACTCAGGAAAAAGCATTATACATCTCTCCTTGTTAATCTTAATAACCATAAAATATTTCTATCTTATTCCTAGATTCTTTATTATTTTGTAATTCCATTAACAATGGTTTAACAAAACCACCTAATTCATAATTATCAATCTCACTTAAATCTACCCATTCATATTCTTCTGCTTCATCATTTAAAATGACATCATAAAAATTTGTTTTACATATATAGTCAATAAATATAAAATGTTTTCCTTCATGAAAAGTATCACTAAAAACACTCTCTTTTAGGCTTATTAATTTAATATCATATATCTCCAGACCAGTTTCTTCAAATATCTCTCTTTTTAAAGCATCTTCCATTTTTTCACCAAGTTCAATATGTCCACCAGGTATTACATATTTGTTATTCCATTTATGAGACTTACATAGAAGTATTTTATTTTCTGGATTAAAAATAATTGCTCCAACAGTAGGTTCGGGATATTTCATATATATCACTCCTTTCTAATATCTTACAAAACTAGGTCAATACATCATTATTTCAAAAACTGCTTTTGCTCTTTGAGATATTTTTTTACTTCTTCATTATTTAATTTACGAATTTGAACATTAGGACTTTCAATGTATTGATTAGAGATATATATAGGATTCTTATCCTTACACTCCTTATCTTTATTTTTTAATAAATAACTTTCTAAATCTTTTTTAGTATGAAAAATTTTATAAAAAATTCTATTATTATTCCCTATAATCTCATATATACCAAAAGTATCTTGGCAATTTACTTCTGCGGCTCTTAAATACAACTTTGCTATTTCCAATGTTTTAATATGATGATGGAATACTGTGGCTCTGAGATTCGATATTTTATTAAGTCAGAAAGGGAGTATCCAGAGGAATGTGCAAAAGAACGTATAGAAATGGGAAATGCATGTGTTCAATGGATTGAGGAAGTATGGAAATAGGAACAGAGGATAGCAGTTACAAAGCAGATTATTCCACCGTTCTACAAAACCTACTCAAATATATCAAAATATATTTATACAAATAGATTTTGCTCAAGAAGTATCACCTTCTCGATTTAATTCATCCATATATTAGATTTCTCTAACGTATGACCAGTAAATAGAATTTTGCTTTTTTTAAAATTCCATTTAGCTGTATATGTTGAGTTGTATAAATCCCAATCAACATAGTCCGAACCAGACAATAATTTATCTTTTTTAGCTATATTAACACTGCTGTTTATATCTCTTGATAATTTAGTTTTACATTTTTGACATGTAAATTCTCTTATCTGTGGATCTTT
>NZ_FQXR01000024.1 GCF_900130025.1 Sporanaerobacter acetigenes DSM 13106
CAAGAACAGTAGTAGTAACAGGAGTAGAAATGTTTAGAAAGATTCTAGACGAAGCACAAGCAGGAGACAATATAGGAGCACTACTAAGAGGAGTACAAAGAACAGAAATAGAAAGAGGGCAAGTACTAGCAAAACCAGGTAGTATAACACCACATACAAAATTCGAAGCAGAAGTATATGTATTGACAAAAGAAGAAGGTGGAAGACATACACCATTCTTTAATGGATATAGACCACAATTTTACTTTAGAACAACAGACGTAACAGGGAACATAGAACTAGAAGAAGGAACAGAAATGGTAATGCCAGGAGATAACGCTAAATTCTTCATCGAATTAATCACACCAATAGCAATGGAAGAAGGATTAAGATTTGCTATTCGTGAAGGTGGAAGAACTGTAGGAGCAGGAGTTGTTTCAAAGATCATTAAGTAGTTTATAGAAAGACTGGGTCTTTTGACCTAGTCTTTTTTAAGGGTAAAATAAGTATAAAAAGTGGATAAAAAGTCTAAAATTACATAAACTTTTATAGACTGAAAAGTTTATGGGCTTAGTAATTTTTTATTGACATAATATTTATTTTGTGATAGTTTATATAAAGTAATGTAGTTAGATTGGGTTTTTGTACCCGAAATATACTCAAGGTTCATATATATATTTTTTTCCTAGGAGGTGGCTCAATTGAGAGATAGGGTTATTTTAGCTTGTACAGAGTGTAAACAAAGAAATTATACTACATCTAAAAATAAAAAAAATAATTCAGAAAGAATTGAACTAAAAAAATACTGCAAATTCTGTAAAACTCATACATTACACAAAGAAACAAAGTAAAAAAGATTAAAGGTAAGGATGTGAGTTAAAAGTGTCTACTCAAACCAGTGCAAATAAAGGGAAGATGAGTACTTATTTTAAAGGGGTAAAAGCTGAAACAAAAAAAGTTATTTGGCCTTCAAAAAAAGAATTGGTCAATTATACTGGTGTTGTTATTTTGATGTGTGTTATAGTGGGTTTGATTGTTTGGGTACTAGACTTAGGAATCACTCGCCTATTATCATTAATTATTAAGTAATATGAAGGAGGGAAGGACTGTTTGTGGTCCCCATACTTATGATGGATAAAGACGAAAACAGAGCGGAAAGAGCTAAAAAGGCTAAATGGTATGTAGTTCATACTTATTCTGGTCATGAAAACAAGGTAAAAGCTAATATAGAAAAGATGGTTGAAAACAGGGGAATGATTGATGATATATTTGAAGTGATAGTTCCTACAGAAGAATATGTTGAAACTAAGTCTGGAAAGAAAAAAGTAAAGGAAAGAAAATTGTTTCCTGGATATGTTATTGTCAAAATGATAGTGAATGATGAATCTTGGTATCTTGTTAGAAATACAAGAGGAGTTACTGGATTTGTTGGGCCTGGTTCAAAACCAATTCCCCTTACAGATGCAGAAGTTAAAGCACTAGGTGTTCAAGAGATAAATGAGATAAATATTGATTTAAAAGAAAAAGATTCTGTTAGAGTTGTATCAGGACCATTTGAGAATTTCATGGGAACGGTAGACAGTATCAATATAGAAAAAAAGAAAGTAAAAGTTTATGTTTCCATGTTTGGAAGAGAAACTCTTGTTGAATTAGATTTTGAACAAGTAGAAAAGATGTGATTTGGTTTATAAAAGCTAATAAGCTTTTTAAAATAGATGTTTTTAAAGGGAACAAGGAGGTGTAAATATATGGCAAAGAAAGTTATAGCTGTAGTTAAGTTACAAATTCCAGCTGGGAAAGCAACACCAGCACCACCAGTAGGTACAGCATTAGGACCTCATGGTGTAAATATTATGCAATTTACAAAAGAGTTTAACGCTAAAACTGCAGATCAAGCTGGTATGATAATTCCAGTAGTTCTTACAGTTTACCAAGATAGATCATTTACATTCATTACAAAGACTCCACCTGTATCAATATTATTGAAAAAGGCGGTTGGATTAGAATCGGGTTCTGGTGAACCTAACAAGAAAAAAGTTGCTAAGATTTCAAAGGATAAGGTTAGAGAAATTGCAGAAATAAAAATGCCTGACTTAAATGCAGGGAGCATAGAAGCTGCTATGAATATGGTGGCTGGAACTGCAAGAAGTATGGGTATTGTAGTTGAAGAATAAGGTAAGGAAATAAGTGGGAGGATTTTCCGTTAAAACCACAAGGAGGTATATAGATGACAAAGAGAGGTAAAGATTATCAAGATAGTTTAAAGTTAGTAGATAGAACTAATCAATATGATCCATTGGAAGCTATAGAACTTGTTCAAAAAACAGCTAAAGCAAAATTTGACGAGACAATTGAGCTTTCAGTGAGACTTGGTGTTGATCCAAGACATGCAGACCAACAAGTTAGAGGAGCAATAGTATTGCCTCATGGTACTGGTAAAACAAGAAAAGTACTAGTTTTTGCAAAAGGCGAAAAAGTTAAAGAGGCTGAAAATGCTGGAGCAGATTATGTTGGTGGAGAAGAATTAGTTGCAAAGATTCAAAATGAAAACTGGTTTGATTATGATGTAGTTGTTGCTACTCCAGATATGATGGGAGTTGTAGGTAGATTGGGAAGAATTTTAGGACCTAAAGGTTTGATGCCAAATCCTAAATCTGGTACAGTTACATTTGAGATAGAGAAAGCTATTAAGGATATTAAAGCAGGTAAAGTTGAATATAGAGTAGATAAAAGTAGTATTATCCACGTTCCTATAGGAAAAGCTTCTTTTGGAACTGAAAAATTAAAAGAAAACTTTGACACTATAATGGGAGCTATAATTAAAGCAAAACCAGCGTCAGCAAAAGGTAGATACCTAAAGAGTGTAGTGCTTTCAAGTACTATGGGACCTGGAATTAAAATAAATGGACAAAAATTAGCGGAATAGTATTGACAAAGATATTTTTTATTGATAAAATTATTTTCGTTAATTAAATAGATTCGCCGTAGACAGTAGGAACCGATAAGGTTTAAATATTCCTACCGAGGTGAGGCAGTGAACTCTAATATGTTAATTTATAAAATTAATTATAGAGAAAAGGTCTCTCCAAGTCTACGGAGAGACCTTTATTTGCGTGTTCATCCTAAGGAGGTGAAACTTGTGAAAGAACAAGTACTTCAAAAAAAGCAAGAAGTAGTAGATGAAATAAAAGAAAAAATATCAAACTCTCAAGCTGTAGTATTAGTAGATTATAGAGGGCTAGATGTTGAAGAATTGACAGAATTGAGAAAGCAGTATAGAGAAGCAGGCGTAGACTATAAAGTATATAAAAATACTTTGATGAGATTTGCTTTTAAAGATGCAGGTTATGAAGATTTTAATCAATTTTTAACTGGACCAAATGCAATAGCTTTTGGACTTGAAGATCCAGTTCAAGCAGCTAAAATAGCTAATAATTTTGCAAAAGATCATAAGAATTTAGAAATTAAGGCAGGTATTGTTGATGGTAAAATAATTAGTGTTGATGAAATTAAAGAGTTGGCTAGTTTACCATCAAGGGAAGTACTTATTGCCCAAGTTCTTGGAGGCCTCAATGGAACTATATCAGGATTTGTTAATGTCCTTCAAGGAAACATTAGAAATCTTGTATATGCATTAAATGCTATTAGAGAACAACAGGAAGCCTAAAAAATAAAAAAACGAAAAAATATGGAGGGATTTTGAAATGGCAAGCGAAAAAGTTCAAAACTTAATTGAAGAGGTTAAAAACCTTACTGTTTTAGAATTATCAGAATTAGTTAAAGCATTAGAAGAAGAATTTGGAGTTAGTGCACAAGCACCAGTAGCAGTAGCAGCAGCACCAGCAGCAGGTGCCGGAGCACCAGCGGCAGAAGAAAAATCAGAATTTGATGTTGTTTTAACAAGTGCAGGAGCTGAAAAAATTAAAGTTATAAAAGTTGTGAGAGAAATTACTGGATTAGGACTAAAAGAAGCTAAAGATTTAGTAGATGGTGCTCCAAAGGCTGTTAAAGAAGGAGCTGCTAAAGAAGAAGCAGAACAAATTAAAGCTAAATTAGAAGAAGCAGGAGCAAGCGTAGAATTAAAGTAATAAATTTAAAAAGGCTTTCAAAAGAAAGCCTTTTTTATTTAATTATATTTTTATCCATTATACAGAAAATATTTCTTGACATATTCAAATCAATGTGCTAGTATCATAAGATGCATAATAATCGAAGTTATAGACAGAATGAATAAAAATTTTTAAAAATGGCTATATTATAATAGATATACTTTTATGAGAATTACCAAAAGTAACCAATTACTTTTGGCTATTTTAGTTTTAATAAGGGGTGAATTTTACATGGTGCATCCTGTTACATACGGCAAAAGTGTTAGGATGAGTTATTCAAGAATCAATGAAGTATTAGACTTGCCAGATTTAATTGAAGTACAAAAAAGCTCTTATGATTGGTTTTTAGAGGAAGGGCTGAGAGAAGTGTTTGAAGATATTTCTCCTATACAAGACTATACAGGAAATTTAATACTGGAATTTGTTGATTACTATATAGGAGAAGATCCAAAATACGATGAAGATGAGGCAAGAGAAAGAGATGCAAATTATTCAGCGCCACTTAAAGTAAAGGTTAGACTTATAAACAAGGAAACTGGTGAAGTAAAAGAACAAGAAGTATTTATGGGGGACTTCCCTCTGATGACTGAAAAAGGTACTTTTATTATTAATGGTGCAGAAAGGGTTGTTGTAAGTCAGTTAGTTAGATCTCCCGGAGTTTATTATGGACAAGAAATTGATAAAGGAGGTAAGAGGCTCTATTCTGGAACGGTAATTCCTAATAGAGGAGCGTGGTTGGAGTATGAGACGGACTCTAATGATATTGTATACGTCAGAGTAGATAGAACAAGGAAATTAACTGTAACTACACTTCTAAGAGCACTAGGCTATAGCAGCAATATAGAAATAGTTGAGTTGTTAGGTGAAACTGAACAAGTATTAAAGACAATAGAAAAAGATAATACAAAGACTCAAGAAGAAGGTCTAATAGAAATATATAAAAGGCTGAGACCTGGAGAACCTCCTACTGTTGAAAGTGCTAAGACTTTGATAAATAATTTATTTTTTGATCCTAAAAGATATGATTTAGCAAAAGTGGGTAGGTATAAATTCAACAAAAAATTAGCCCTATATAACAGGATTGTAGGAGAAAGAGCAAGTGAAGATATTGTAAATCCTATTACTGGTGAAATATTAGTTGAAAGTGGAGAAAAGATAGATAGGGAAAAAGCTATTGAGATAGAGAATAGCGGAATAAATAAGGTTGATTTGGTTTTAGGAGATGGAAAAATTGTTCGAGTAATAGGAAACAATTTTGTGGATATAAATTCATTTAATCTTCCTTTTTCCACGGAAGATATAGGAATAAAAGAAAAAGTTTATTATCCACTGATGCATGAACTTATAGAAACTTATGAGGATCCTTCAGAGTTGAAAGAAGCAATGAAGGAAAGAATTAGAGAACTTTCTCCTAAGCATATTATAAAAGATGATATTATAGCAAGTATAAATTATGAATTTAACTTGTTTTTTGGAATAGGAAACACAGATGATATTGATCATTTAGGAAATAGAAGACTTAGATCAGTTGGAGAACTTCTTCAGAATCAATTTAGAATTGGCCTTTCAAGAATGGAAAGAGTAGTTAGAGAGAGAATGACTATTCAAGATATAGATGTGGCAACCCCTCAAGCTCTTATAAATATACGTCCTGTCGTTGCATCCATAAAAGAATTTTTTGGCAGCAGCCAGTTATCTCAATTTATGGATCAGACAAATCCACTTGCAGAACTTACGCATAAAAGAAGAATGTCTGCATTGGGACCAGGAGGGCTTAGTAGAGATAGGGCTGGATTTGAGGTTAGAGACGTTCATCATTCTCACTATGGCAGAATGTGTCCTATAGAGACACCAGAAGGACCTAATATTGGTCTTATAACTTCTTTAACCACATATGCGAGAATTAATGAGTATGGTTTTATAGAGGTTCCATATAGAAAAGTAGATAGAAAACGTGGAGTTGTAACAAATAAAATAGAATATTTGACTGCTGATGTAGAAGATGAATTTATAATTGCTCAATCCAATGAAGAATTAGACGAGGAAGGAAGATTTATAAATAAACGAATTATTGCTAGAGGGAAAAATGGCATTATAGATATTTTCTCAAGCAGTGATGCAAGTTATATGGATGTTTCACCAAAACAAATAGTTTCAGTAGGAACTGCCATGATTCCTTTTCTAGAAAATGATGATGCCAATAGAGCATTGATGGGTTCCAATATGCAGCGTCAAGCAGTACCTTTACTAAAAACGGAGTCACCAATTATAGGAACAGGTATTGAATATAAGGCTGCAATGGATTCGGGAGTTGTTGTACTTGCAAGGCATAGTGGAACTGTTTTAAAAGTTTCGTCAAATCAAATACTCATCAAAAGAGATGAAGATGGACAAATAGATAAATATAAGCTTTTAAAATTCAAACGTTCAAATCAAGGAACATGTATAAATCAAAGACCTATTGTTGAAGAAAATGAAAAAGTAAAAAAAGGTCAAGTTATTGCTGATGGACCAAGTACTGATGAAGGAGAAATAGCATTAGGTAAGAATTTACTTGTAGCTTTCATGACTTGGGAAGGTTACAACTATGAAGATGCTGTTCTTATAAATGAAAGATTAGTTAAAGAGGATGTACTTACTTCTGTTCATATAGAAGAATATGAATCAGAAGCAAGAGATACCAAACTGGGACCAGAAGAAATAACTAGAGACATACCAAATGTAGGAGAGGATATGCTCAAGGATTTAGATGAAAGAGGTATCATAAGAATAGGAGCAGAAGTTAAATCAGGAGATATACTTGTAGGAAAAGTGACACCAAAGGGTGAAACTGAACTTACGGCAGAAGAAAGACTCTTAAGAGCTATATTTGGTGAAAAGGCTAGAGAAGTAAGAGACACATCTTTAAGGGTTCCTCATGGAGAGACGGGAATCATATTAGATGTAAAGATATTTACAAGAGAAAATGGTGATGAGCTTCCACCAGGTGTAAATGAAATGGTGAGGGTATATATAGCTACTAAAAGAAAGATAAATGTAGGAGATAAGGTGTGCGGACGTCATGGAAACAAAGGCGTTATATCAAGAATACTTCCAGAAGAAGATATGCCTTATTTGCCAGATGGTACTCCTGTAGATGTAGTTTTAAACCCATTAGGAGTTCCTTCTCGTATGAATTTAGGTCAAGTATTAGAAGTCCATTTGGGATTGGCAGCAAAAAAACTAGGTTGGCATGTAGCAACGCCGGTATTTGATGGAGCAAATGAACAAGACATAATAGACGCATTAAGAGAAGCGGATTATCCTGAAAATGGGAAGATTTGGTTAAGAGATGGAAGAAGTGGAGAATGTTTCAACAATCCTGTTACAGTGGGTTATATGTATATGCTGAAACTTCACCATTTAGTAGATGATAAAATTCATGCAAGAAGTACAGGACCTTATTCATTAGTTACACAGCAACCTCTTGGCGGGAAAGCACAATTTGGTGGTCAAAGATTTGGAGAAATGGAAGTATGGGCATTGGAGGCTTATGGTGCATCTCATACCCTTCAGGAAATACTTACTGTTAAATCTGATGATGTGGTTGGCCGTGTAAAAACTTATGAAGCTATAGTAAAAGGTGAAAATATTCCTGAACCTGGAGTTCCAGAATCATTTAAAGTATTGATAAAAGAATTACAGAGTTTGGCACTTGATGTGAAAGTATTGACAGAGGAAGATAATGAAATAGAAATTAAAGAATCTGTCGATGAAGATGATGATATAACAGATTTAGAGTTAATTGGAGAAGATATGGTTGATGATAAATCTGATAAGACAAAATATGATGATGCTGAAGAAGAGGAACAAGATTTAGAAGAAGATAATTACGATGATTATGATTTTTAATTAAAAAAAGCTGAAACTTTATTATAGAAGGGAGAGAAAGCTCCTTGTATGAATTAAACAATTTTGAGTCAATAAAGATTGGATTAGCTTCACCAGAAAAGATTAGACAATGGTCTAAAGGAGAAGTGAAAAAACCAGAAACAATAAATTACAGAACTTTAAAGCCTGAAAAGGAAGGACTATTTTGTGAAAAGATTTTTGGGCCTACAAAGGACTGGGAATGCCACTGTGGTAAGTACAAGAGAGTAAGATATAAGGGCGTAGTTTGTGATAGATGTGGTGTAGAAGTTACAAAGTCTAAAGTTAGAAGAGAACGTATGGGACATATTGAACTAGCAGCACCAGTATCTCATATATGGTATTTTAAAGGAATACCTAGCAGAATGGGACTTATGCTTGATATGTCTCCAAGAGCTCTTGAGAAAGTACTATATTTTGCATCTTATATAGTAATTCAGCCGGGTGATACACCTTTATCAGAAAAGCAATTATTAACAGAAGCTGAATATAGAGAAGCTCAAGAAAAGTATGGAAACAGCTTCAGGGCTTTAATGGGAGCAGAAGCTATAAAAGAGCTTTTATTAAAAATTGATTTAGATAGTGAAGCAAAAGACTTGAGAATGCAATTAAAGGATTCTACAGGTCAGAAAAGGATAAGGATCATTAGAAGATTAGAAGTAGTAGAAGCTTTCAGAAAGTCGGGAAATAGACCAGAATGGATGATACTAGATGTAATTCCTGTTATACCACCTGATTTAAGACCTATGGTACAATTAGATGGGGGCAGATTTGCAACTTCAGATTTAAATGATCTTTATAGAAGAGTTATAAACAGAAACAATAGACTTAAGAGATTGTTAGATTTAGGAGCACCAGATATAATAGTTAGAAATGAAAAGAGGATGCTTCAGGAAGCTGTAGATGCCCTAATTGATAACGGAAGAAGAGGAAGACCTGTAACTGGTCCTGGAAATAGACCACTTAAATCTCTTTCTGATATGCTTAAAGGAAAGCAAGGTAGATTTAGACAGAACTTACTTGGAAAGAGGGTTGATTATTCAGGAAGATCTGTAATAGTTGTAGGTCCAGAACTTAAATTTTATCAATGTGGATTACCTAAAAAAATGGCTCTTGAACTATTTAAACCTTTCGTTATGAAGAAGTTAGTTGAAGAAGGATATGCACATAATATAAAAAGTGCAAAAAGAATGGTTGAGAGAGTAAAACCAGTTGTATGGGATGTATTAGATGATGTCATAAAAGACCATCCTGTACTATTGAACCGTGCTCCAACTCTTCATAGATTAGGAATTCAAGCTTTTGAGCCAGTATTGGTTGAAGGAAAAGCTATAAAGCTTCATCCATTGGTTTGTACCGCTTACAATGCTGATTTTGATGGAGACCAAATGGCAGTCCATGTTCCCCTATCCACTGAAGCTCAAGCAGAAGCAAGGCTACTTATGCTTTCAATAAACAATATATTAGCTCCAAAAGATGGAAAACCAATTACAACGCCAACTCAAGATATGGTACTTGGAAGTTATTATTTAACTGTAGAAAATCCAGGAGAAAAAGGTGAAGGAAAAATATTTAAAGATTATGATGAAATGCTAATGGCATTTTATAATAAAGAAGTAGGAATTCATGCAAAAGTAAAAGTAAGATTGAATTTTGGCGAAGATGGCAATCAAATGGTTGAAAGTACAGTAGGAAGATTCATATTCAATGAAGGTATTCCACAAGATTTAGGATTTGTTGACAGAAGCGTGGATAAATATTCACTTGAAATAGATACTCTTGTAGATAAGAAAATGCTTGGGAAAATCATAGAGAAATGTTATAGAGAGCATGGGAATACTACAACTGCTCAGGTGCTTGATTATATAAAATCTACTGGATTTCATTATTCGACTATTGGAGCTATAACTATAAGTATGGGTGATATAGAGGTTCCAGACGAAAAAGAAGAGTTGATATCTAAAGCTGAGACAGAAGTAGATAAACTTGAAAAATCCTATAGAAGAGGTCTTATTTCAGAAGAAGAAAGATATGAAAGAGTAATAGAAATTTGGAACAATACTACTGAAGAAGTGACAGATGCTTTGATGAATGGTCTTGATAACTTAAATAACGTATTTATAATGGCTCATTCAGGAGCTAGGGGTAGTAAAAATCAAATCAGACAACTTGCTGGTATGAGGGGACTTATGGCAAATGCATCAGGTCAAACTGTTGAGATTCCTATAAAATCCAACTTCCGAGAAGGACTAAGCGTGTTGGAGTTCTTTATCTCAACTCATGGTTCCAGAAAAGGTCTAGCAGATACAGCTTTAAGAACTGCTGACTCAGGATATTTGACTAGAAGACTTGTAGATGTCAGTCAAGATGTAATAGTCAGAGAAGAAGACTGTGGAACAGATCAATATATAGTTTCTAGAGCTTTTAAAGATGGAAAAGAAGTCATTGAAGAATTAAGAGATAGAATCATTGGAAGATATTCTTTTGAAGATGTAGTCCATCCTGAAACAGGACAAATAATAGTTCACAAAAATGAAATGATAACAGAGAACATTGCAGATAAAATTAATGATGCTGGAATTGAAGAAGTAAAGGTAAGATCAGTTCTGGGATGCAAGACTCGACATGGAGTATGTGCTAAATGCTATGGTAGAAATTTAGCTACTGGAGATACAGTTAATATTGGAGAATCTGTAGGTATAGTAGCTGCTCAATCTATAGGTGAACCGGGTACACAGCTTACAATGCGTACTTTCCATACGGGTGGAGTAGCTGGTGCAGATATCACTCAAGGTCTTCCTAGAGTTGAAGAACTATTTGAAGCAAGGAAACCAAAAGGACTTGCCGTTATAGCTGAAATTTCTGGAGAAGTTACTGTAAATGAAGCTAAAAAGAAAAAAGAAGTAATAGTTACGGCAAAAGATGGAGAATCTAGAAGTTACAATATAACATATGGTTCAAGACTTAAAGTTAGAACTGGAGATTTTATTGAGGCTGGAGATGAGATAACAGAAGGATCTGTAAACCCACATGATATACTAAAGATTAAAGGTGTTACTGGAGTACAAAATTATATTGTAAAAGAAGTTCAAAGAGTATATAGATTGCAAGGCGTTGACATAGATGATAAACATATTGAAATAATTGTGAAACAGATGTTGAGTAAAGTAAAAATTGAAGAATCCGGAGATACAGACTTTTTACCTGGTAGTCTTGTGAGTTTAGCTGAATTTGAAGATACTAACAGTGAAGTAGAAAAATCTGGTGGGAAGCCAGCAGTTGGAAGAAGAGCACTTTTAGGAATAACAAAGGCAAGTTTAGCTACTGATTCATTCCTTTCAGCAGCATCTTTCCAAGAAACGACAAGGGTTCTTACAGATGCAGCTATAAAAGGGAAAGAAGACAATTTAATAGGACTTAAGGAGAATGTCATAATAGGTA
This sequence comes from Sporanaerobacter acetigenes DSM 13106, assembly GCF_900130025.1. NCBI lineage: Bacteria > Bacillati > Bacillota > Tissierellia > Tissierellales > Sporanaerobacteraceae > Sporanaerobacter > Sporanaerobacter acetigenes. The sequence continues at coordinate 11,439 of NZ_FQXR01000024.1, forward strand.
AATTGATTCCAGCAGGTACTGGAATGAGAAGGTATAAGAGTGTTGAAGTATTACCTAATATAGAAGAAATACAAGAAATAGAAGAAATACAAGAAAAAAATATTGTTGACAGTGAAAAAAACTGATGATAAAATGTATAAGTGTGTAATTTAAAGTGGACTCTTTTGTACTAAAGATTATGTGGGACAATTCCCACATAATCTTTAAGATGTTTAAAAGGAGGAGGAAACTTTCATGTTATCTGAGTTAGAGACATGCAAAAAAGTTGTCGGTACAAAACAAGTTAAAAGGGCTATTTTGAACAACAGTGTAGCTACAGTATTTATAGCAAAAGATGCGGAAGAAAGAGTAGTTAGAGACATAAAAAAGCTATGTAGTGAGAAATCAATAGATATAGTTTATGTAGATACAATGAAAGAATTGGGTAAACTTTGTGGTATTGATGTAAATGCAGCAAATGCTGCATTATTAAAATAAATACTCTAAATAGAGGGAGGTGCCTAAATGCCAACAATTAATCAATTGATAAGAAAAGGTAGAGAAGAAGTTGTATACAAATCCAAATCACCAGCATTAGGAGTGAATTTCAACTCACTTAAAAAAAGAACTACTGAGGTAAATTCTCCACAAAAAAGAGGAGTTTGTACAGCAGTAAAAACTGTTACTCCTAAAAAGCCAAACTCAGCACTTAGAAAAGTTGCCAGAGTTAGACTTACAAATGGTATGGAAGTTACAGCTTATATTCCTGGAATTGGACACAACTTACAAGAACATAGTGTTGTACTAGTAAGAGGTGGAAGAGTAAGGGACCTACCTGGTGTTAGATACCATATTGTCAGAGGAACCCTTGATGCAGCTGGTGTAGAAAATAGAATGCAATCAAGATCCAAATATGGTGCTAAAAAACCTAAGAAAAAATAATTTGTGCTAGAAATGCATGGAAAAAATTCCATTTATTATAGATGCATTTTTGCGCACTACGGCAATTTATTTTGTCGAGTACCTATGAATCTACTATTAAATGGTTAAGGAGGGAAGTAAAGTGCCAAGAAAAGGACATATATCAAAAAGATATGTAATGCCAGATCCAATATACAATGAGGAAATAGTTACAAAATTGATCAATCAAGTAATGTTAGATGGGAAAAAAGGAACTGCACAAAAGATTGTATATGGAGCATTTGATTATGTAGGTGAAAAAACTGGTGAAGAACCAATAGAAGTATTCTATAAGGCTATGAACAATATCATGCCTGTATTAGAAGTAAAGGCAAGAAGAATTGGTGGAGCAACTTATCAAGTTCCAATTGAAGTAAGACCTGATAGAAGAGAAACTTTAGGACTTCGTTGGCTTGTTAGATATTCAAGAGCCAGAGGAGAAAAGACGATGGAAGAAAGACTAGCTAAAGAAATAATAGATGCAGCCAACAATACTGGTGCAAGTGTTAAGAAAAGAGAAGAAACTCACAAAATGGCTGAAGCTAACAAAGCTTTTGCACATTATAGATGGTAATTTGATTAAAATAAATAATTGGGGACGTATATACAGAAAGGAGGAGTACTGTGCCTAGAGACTTTTCATTAGAAAAAACTCGAAATATAGGTATAATGGCTCATATAGATGCTGGTAAAACTACAACTACTGAAAGAATACTTTTTTACACTGGAAAAATTCATAAATTAGGAGAAACCCATGAAGGGGCAGCTCAAATGGATTGGATGGAGCAGGAGCAGGAAAGAGGAATTACAATTACATCTGCAGCTACAACTTGTCACTGGAGAGACCACAGGATAAATATTATAGACACACCAGGACACGTGGATTTTACTGTTGAAGTAGAAAGATCTCTTCGTGTTCTCGATGGTGCAGTGGCACTTTTCTGTGCTAAAGGCGGCGTAGAACCACAATCTGAAACGGTATGGCGTCAAGCTGACAAATATAATGTACCTCGTATGGCTTTTATCAATAAAATGGATATATTGGGAGCAGACTTTTTTAGAGCAGTAGATATGATAAGAGATAGACTAAATGCTTGCCCAGTCCCCTTGCAGCTACCTATAGGAAAAGAAGATAGCTTTATAGGAATTGTAGACCTTATAGAGATGAATGCTAGAGTTTACAATGATGAATTAGGTTCTAATATAGAAGTAGTTGATATACCAGAGGATATGAAAGCTTTAGCCTTAGAATATAGAGAAAAAATGTTGGAGGCATTGTCAGAACATGATGATGAACTTATGGTTAAATATCTTGAAGGAGAAGAAATAACTTCAGAAGATATAAAAAAAGCCATAAGAACTGCTACAATAAATGTTGAAATAACTCCTGTATTGTGTGGATCATCTTACAAAAACAAGGGAGTTCAACCACTATTGGACGCTATAATAGACTATATGCCAGCTCCAACAGATATCCCACCAATCAAGGGATTAGATTTGACTTCAGATACTGAAGAAGAAAGGTTGTCATCAGATGATGAACCATTTTCAGCATTAGCTTTTAAAATTGTATCTGATCCATATGTAGGAAAACTTGCATATTTTAGAGTGTATTCAGGAACTTTAAAATCAGGAAGTTATGTATTGAACTCTTCAAAAGGCAAAAAAGAAAGAATAGGAAGAATTCTCCTTATGCATGCCAACAAAAGAGAAGAAGTAGATGAAGTATATGCTGGAGAAATAGCTGCAGCAGTAGGACTAAAAGATACTTCTACAGGAGATACTCTATGTGATGAGAGTAATCCAATTGTTCTTGAATCTATGGAATTTCCAGAGCCAGTAATACATGTAGCTATAGAACCAAAGACAAAAGCCAGTCAAGAAAAGATGAGTGTAGCATTAGCAAAATTGGCAGAAGAAGATCCTACATTTAGAACTTATACAGATGAAGAAACAGGCCAAACTATTATTGCAGGTATGGGAGAATTGCATCTTGAAATAATAGTAGATAGACTTCTTAGAGAATTTAGAGTAGAGGCAAATGTAGGAAGCCCTCAAGTAGCATATAAAGAGTCTATTACGATACCAGCTGAAGGCGAAGGAAAATATGTAAGACAATCTGGTGGTCGTGGACAATATGGTCATGTTAAACTTAAGATTGAACCAAACGAACCAGGCAAGGGTTATGAATTTATAAATGCAATAGTAGGGGGAGCTATTCCAAAGGAATATATTCCAGCAGTAGACAATGGAATTCAAGAAGCTATGCAAAGCGGAATTCTAGGAGGCTACCCAATGTTAGATGTGAAAGTTACATTATATGATGGTTCATATCATGAAGTAGACTCTTCAGAAATGGCCTTTAAGATAGCTGGTTCTATGGGCTTTAAAGAAACAGTTAAAAAGGCGAAACCAGTACTATTGGAACCTATTATGAAAGTAGAAGTAATAGTACCAGAAGAGTACATGGGTGATGTAATGGGAGATATAAATGGTAGACGTGGTAGAATTGAAGGAATGGAAACAAGAAGTGGAGCACAAGTCATAAGAGGGTTTGTACCACTAGCTGGAATGTTTGGATATGCAACAGATCTTCGTTCTAAAACTCAGGGTAGAGGAACTTATACTATGCAATTCGACCACTATGAAGCAGTACCAAATAGTATTGCAGAAAAAATATTAGGAGACAAATAACTTTCATCAAGGAGGAATAAAAAATGGGAAAAGCACATTATGAGAGAACCAAACCACACGTAAATATAGGAACAATAGGTCACGTAGACCATGGTAAAACAACATTGACAGCAGCAATCACAACAGTATTAAATCAAAGATTTGGCTCAGGAGAAATAATGAGTTATGACAATATAGACAAAGCACCAGAAGAAAGAGAAAGAGGGATAACAATATCCACATCTCACGTAGAATATGAAACAGCAAATCGTCACTACGCACATGTAGACTGCCCAGGGCATGCTGACTATGTAAAGAACATGATCACAGGAGCAGCACAAATGGA
>NZ_FQXR01000025.1 GCF_900130025.1 Sporanaerobacter acetigenes DSM 13106
ATGATATAGCACTTATTGATTTAAAAACAAATGAGGTATTACCATATTTTGCAGGAATTACACCTAGAATAAATACAGTTAAAATGTTTCCTGAATTAATTCAGAATGAATATTCACATCCTTATTTAGACTTTGATGACAATGAACAAAGATGGTGTATTGAGTTAGCAAATCTCTTTGCAGATAAAATGAGTAAACCATGCAAATTAAAATACATTATTTTCCCTAAATTTAAACCAGATTGTGAGTTCTCTATTAAATCAATGGATAGAAGTACAGCTATTGTAATGATGATGAGAAATATGAAAATGATACCTACTTTAGTTTTGGGCAGTAGTTCTATTAAAACTATGTCAAAGATATTAAAAAATGATGTAGATACATATTATATGGAATATCCTAATAGATATGTAGCTATGGAATTTATCGATACCCTGTATAAGGAGTGATATTGTGAAAGAAATTGATGCTATTTGTAATTTGTTATGCAATAGAAATGAAACACTAGAAAATATAGATTTTATAGAATTTAATAAAATGGTACATGGATTAAATATGCAGCATTTAATATATGAAAAGATAAAAGCAATGAATAATATACCCTTAGATATTAAAAAAGATTACAAAAATGATTATGAAAAAACTAAAATACTAAATACATTGCAATGCAAAGTTTTGTGTAAAGTATTAGAACAATTTGATTTAGAAAAAATTGAAGTTATTGTTTTTAAAGGAGCTTACTTAGTTGATAAAGTTTATAAAAAAATTGGATTAAGAAAGATGGGGGATGTCGATGTTCTAATCCATAAGAAAGATCTTGATCGAGCTATAAATATTCTTATAAATAATGGTTTCAAGTATAAGGAAGAACATTGTTCAAAAGCATGGTTTGATGAAAACTATTATAGAACAGCATTATATGTAAAGGGACCAGTTGAAATTGAGTTACACTGGGACTTATTGCCTGTAGTAAATCCTTTAAAGTTTAATATAGAGGACATATGGAATACTGCTGAAGATGATAAATTGTTTGATATTAGTGTAAAAGAAATGAAAATTGAATTATTATTAATATATTTATGTATACATGTTTCTTATTGTCATTTCTTTAATCATAATTCTATTAGAAGATTATATGATATTTATTTAATATTATTAAGCAAAGAAATAGATTGGAGTTACTTTATTGATAAATCAATAGAATATGATTTAAATAAGTTTGTAGGAGTTTCACTAAGTTACGTAAATGAGATATTTGAAGAGATAGTTAGTAATAAGGTAATAAGCAGCTTAATTGATGAAAGAACATTGAAAAGATTTAAAAAAGAAATAACTATAAGTGAATTATTTAGGAATAAAAGAACTACAAATAGTAGTAAAATTATGGAAACTCAAAGGTTAATACAACTAATTGGTATGAATGATAAGCTAAGATATATAAAACTTGTTTCAACCCAAAAAAGTTGTAGCGGTAAATGGATTGCAGCACTGTTTGATGTTTCACCAGATTCAATGAAAGTATTAGTATATAATTGGATATATTTACTAAGAATATTACCCAAATATTTATTGGGAAGGACTGTATAAATGATATGAGTACAATGTTATTTGTTTCTCCGCATTGGTATGCTTTTGAGGCACCGTTAGGCATTCCATATATATGTGGATATTTAAAGAGTAGAGGAAAGGATGTAAGGCAAAAGGATTTAAATCTAGAGTGTCAAGATTATTTTTTAAGTAGAAAGTATTTAGAGGAATGTTGTCGTGAAATTAAGAAAAAAGACATTGAATATGATTATCCAGCTTATGTGCTAGATAATATAGATATTTCAAAAGCAAATACAAGAAATGCTAATGTATCAATAGATGTTTATATAAAATCATTTGATGTTCTTGAAAAAGCTTATGAAATAATTTCGAAACGCTGGTATCCCACAAAAATTTCATTTGATAATTTCACAATGCCATATAATGAAAAAGAAAGTTTATGTATAAAAGAGGCTATTGATGATTCAGAACATAATCCTTATATTCAATTTTATGAGGAGTGTGTGTTAAACAAAATTGATGAAACAACTGATATTATTGCAATATCCATACTTGGACAACAACAATTGATACCAGGAATTACGCTTGCGGCTATGATCAAAAGAAAGCACCCTAAGGTTAAAATAGTACTTGGAGGAACTGTATTTACAATATTAAAAAAAACTATACAAAAGTGGAAACATTTGTTTGATTTCTTTGATTTTATAATTCTGTACGAAGGCGAAGAATCAATGTATCAATTAATCTCAGCGTTAGAGAATGGAGAAAGTATAATAAATATAAATAATTTAGTTTATAGAAATGAAAATAAGGAATTAGTTATTCAAGAAAACACACAAATTAACACTTCTATTGATTTAGCTATTCCATGCTTTGAAGGTTTAGAGTTAGATAAATATTTTGTACCAAGGAAAATTATTCCTTTTGCATTAACAAGGCAAAAGTGTACTTGGAGTAGATGTGCCTTTTGTGTTCATGATATAAGTATAAGTAATAATTTTAAGTTAAAGCAAATGGATAAAATAGTTGAAGAGATAAGATACTTAATAAATAAATATGATACAGACTTATTTGATTTATTAATCGAAAATGGTCTTAATGAGAAAGTATTAGAAGAGTTCAGTAGAGAATTGTTAAGGAAAAACGTAAAAATTAAGTGGAGAGCACATTTTAGATTACAACGAGAAATAGATTTTAATTTATTAAAAAAGTCAGGATGCGTTGCACTATTTTGTGGAGTTGAGTCAGGTTCAGATCAAGTATTGGAAAATATGAGAAAAGGTACAAGTGTTAGTGGATATGAAAAATGCTTAAAACATATTATGGAAGCTGGTATATGGACTAGAATTTCATTAATAATAGGTTTTCCAAATGAAACTCTAAATGATGTTCTTCAAACATTTAAATTTCTAATTAAAAATAAAAATAACATAGGATCATTTGGAGCAGGAAGATTTATGTTATATTTGGATTCAGGAGTATTTAATAATTTAGAACATTACAATGTTGAAGTGATTACAAATGAAAGCCAAGATATGGCTTTATGGTTTGAATACTCAACAACAAATAATTATGATATAGAAAAAATAGAAAAACAGCTTATTTCGTTAACAAGACAAAATTACGCTGAAAGTAATTTTTGGAGAAGAATACCTGGAACTGTATTATTTAATTTTTTAACAAGATATAATTCGGCACAAGAAGCTAAAAGTGATTTTTTAAAGTATAAAAATATTTAAATAAGAAAAAACATATAAGAATTTATATGATGAGAAAATTTAAGGAGGGAGGAAGAAGTATGTTAGAAAAGTTATACAATAATTGCTTAGAGTACAAATTAGATAATATTGAAGTTCCAAATTCACTTATTACAAATTTTAAGTTAAAAGAAGATCTTCAAGTTGTATTTAAGGATAATAAAGGTTGGGTATTTGATTATCATAATAGCGTTTTATATAATTTAAATCAAGTAGCGTCACTATTTGTATATATGACTCAAAAGGGACATTTGTATAAAGAATGTGTTGCCTTAATTAGTAATTATTATAAGATACCAGTTCCACGTGTTGATTCAGATTTACAATCGCTTATAAATAATATGTTAAAATATGAATTGTTAATATTAGGGAAATGATAATGAAGGAGAGGTATAGAATGAAAACAATATTTATTTCACCAGATGGAGATGTATCAGATTCAAGGTATATGAGGATTCCACTAGGAGTATTATATATAGCAGCAGTATTAGAGCAGGATGGACACGAGATAAAAATAATTTGCTCTGATTTATTTAAGTATACAGATGATGAAGTGAAAAAAATAATAGAAGCTGAAAAGCCAGATATTGTAGGAATAACATGTGTAACTTGTAATTATAGAAATGGAGCAAAGTATGCAAAAATTGTTAAGAAGATAGACGAGGATATTACAGTATTAATAGGTGGAGTTCATACCAGCTTTACTTATGAAAAAACTTTACGTGAATATCCAGATATAGATTTTGTATCTATTGGAGAAGGTGAGATAACAAGTAAAGAACTTTGGGCAGAATTAGAAAAGAATAAGGGTAAAAAGTTATCAAAAAGCGATTATAGTCATATTAAAGGATTAGCTTTTATAAATCAAAATGGACAAGTTATCAAAACCCCAGCTAGGGAATATATAAAAGATTTGGACTCTATTCCTTACCCTGCTAGGCACTTAGTTCCTGTAACAGAATATCAAAAAAGAAATGTAGAGGCCCATTTGTTTGCCAGTAGAGGATGTGCTTTTAATTGTAAATTCTGTTTACTTCCTAAAACAGAAGGTAATTTTAGAAAAAGAAGTCCTCAAAAAGTTGTAGATGAAATAGAGTATTTAATGAACACTTATAATTATAAATTGTTCAAATTTGTTGATAATAGTTTTTCAACGAATAAACAATGCATAATAGAATTATGTAATGAAATAAAAAATAGAAATATAAATATTATGTGGAGATGCCAAACTAGAGTTGATTTATTGAATGAAGACATAATAAAATTAATGATAGAAGCAGGTTGTAAAGAAATACTTGTTGGTGTTGAATCAGCATCTGATAGAGTTTTAAATGAAATATATGGCAAGCATATAACGTTAGAAACTGTAAAAAATGTATTTAGAATGGGAAGAAAATTGGGATTGGTTATTACCCCTTCATTTGTTATAGGATATCCTAATGAAACACCAGAAGAACTTGAAGCTACAAAGCAACTTATAATTGAACTTTATAAAGATAATTATAGACATCCGCGTATGTGTTTTTTAACACCTTTCCCTGGAACAGAAATAGCTGATGATGTTTTTTATGGAGAATTAAATTCTTTCCTCGAGATAACTGATTGGGATAAATATACTCATATTTGTCCAACGATTAGAACTAAATATATGAGTAGGCATGAATTAGCTAAAATTTATGTTGAAGCTTTAGCAGAAATTACAGCAGGAAGTAAGGAAAGAATGGAAAGAATTTGGCCAGAAGAAGAGAGTGTTGATAAATATTATACTCCTCAAATCAATATGTACCTTATGAAAGAAGGTATTATTAGAAAAAATAAAATGAGAATGAAGAAATTAATAGGTGAAACAAATGAATAAGATAGTTTGTCTCGGAGCTATTGTTGTAGACTTGATATTATCTCCTATAGACAGTTTGCCTACTCTCGGTAATTTAAAAACAATAGAAAAAGTTTCATGGAATACTGGAGGATGTGCACTTAATTGTTCAACCAATTTAACTAAGATGGGAATAGAGACAACTTTAATAGGAGCGATAGGGGATGATATTTTAGGAAATTGGATTGTAAAAAAATGTATTAATAATGGAGTTGATACAAAAAATATAGTTATCAAGAACAAATATACATCATTTTCCGTAGTGAATGTTTCGAGTAGTGGAGAAAGAAGTATATTACATTATTTGGGTACTAATGAATATTTAAATATAGAGGATATTAATTTTGATATATTTAATGATGCTGAATATTTATACATTGGTGGTGTATATGGACTAAGTACTCTTGATAAACAAATAAAAGATGTAGCTCATAAAGCCAAATTATCAAATCCAAATTTGAAAATTTTATTAGATGTAATTTATGACGACAATATTAATGATGATAGTTTAATTGAAGATAGTTTTAAGTTTATAGATTTCTTTATTCCAAATTATAATGAAGCAAAAAAAATGTCAGGAAAAAGTAACTTAGAAGAAATAAGTGCTTATTTTCTTAATAAAGGAATTAAAAATGTAATTATTACCTTAGGGAAAGATGGTATTTTTTTTGCAAACAAAGAAAATTCATATGAGATTGAAGGAAGAAAAATAAAGGCTATAGATGTAACAGGAGCAGGAGATGCTTTTGCATCAGGATTACTTGGAGCCTTAGTAAATGGATATGAGCTGAAAAAAGCTGTGGAAATAGGAAATAATATAGCCGCGATAAGCACAACAGTAGTTGGAGCATCTGAGGGTATTGTTGAATTTGATAAACTCATTTTATTGTAAAAACGTAGGTATAATTAGCAAATTTATACTTGCTAAAGTTAATAATTAAGACAATTATATAATATTCATCAAAAATTTGCTCGCATCAGTATTTATTGATGAATATTATATGATTTAGATTTTCCGGGAGGTTAATATGGTGAATAATATTCAATATTTAAAAAAGTGTGCAAGCATAATTAGAAAAGATACATTTGAAAGTATAGTAAATGCAAATTCAGGACATCTTGGAGGAAGTTTATCATTGGTCGAAATTTTAACGGTTATGTATTATTCAGTATTAAATTTAAATGATTTTAAAGATGAAAGAGATAGGGTAGTACTTTCAAAGGGACATGGTGTACCAGCGCTATATTGTGTCTTAGCTAATAAAGGAATAATTGATAAGCAGTTATTATGGACTTTAAGAAATATAGATAGTCCATTGCAGGGACACCCTGATTGTAGAAAGGTTAAAGGAATTGATATGTCTTCAGGATCGTTAGGACAAGGATTATCAGTTGGAATAGGATTTGCATTAGGTCAGAAATTGAAAGGACAAAAATATAAAACTTATGTAATTTTAGGAGATGGAGAATTAAATGAAGGTCAAATTTGGGAAGCCGCTATGTTCGCTGCTACTAATAAAATAAATAACTTAGTAGCAATAATAGATTGCAATAAGTTACAGCTTGATGGAACTACTGAAGAAATATTAGATATAGGAGACTTGGAAGGAAAATGGAAAAGTTTTGGATGGAGTGCTATAGATTGTGATGGACACAATGTAGAGGAATTATTAAAAGCTTTTGATTCTACAAAGCATCAGGATAGACCAACTGTTATAATTGCACATACTATAAAAGGAAAGGGAATTTCATTTATGGAGAATAACGTGGAGTATCATGGAATGATTCCTAATGATCAATTAAAGAGTATAGCACGTTCTGAGCTTGAAAAGGAGATGGAAGAATGGGGCAAAATATAAGTACAAATAATTTATACGGTAATGCACTAGTTGATATAGGTAAAAAGTATAAAAAGTTAATTGTTATGGATGCGGATATTTCACGAGCATCGTATACATGTTTATTCAAAGATTCATTTCAAAATAGATTCATAAATGTAGGAATAGCAGAACAAAATATGATTTCAATAGCAGCAGGACTTGCTTCCATGGGATATATTCTAATTGTAAATTCTTTAGCTAAATTTATATCAACAAGGTCATTAGATCAAATAATTAATAGTGTGGCATATCCAAATTTGAATGTAAACATAGTTGGGATATATTCAGGTTTATCAATTGGTAAAGATGGTGCAACTCATCAATGTTTAGAAGATATTGCAATAATGAGAGCAATACCTAATATGACAGTAATATGTCCAGGTTATAATGATGAAATTGAAACATTGTTAGAGCAATGTATTAGAATTGATGGTCCTGTTTACATTAGATTATGTGAAGGCTTAGGGAAAATGACATGTTCAAAAGAAAAATTGGCTATAGGCAAAGGTATTAAAATTACTTCTGGAAACGATTTAACAATAGTGACCACTGGTGTTATGACATCAATAGTTTATAGGGCATTAGAAGAAGCAGAGCTTATTTCTAAGGTAGAGTTAATTTATCTACATACGCTAAAACCTATTGATAAGTATATCATAATTGAAAGTGCAGAAAAAAATAAAAAAGTATTGACTTTTGAAGATCACAATCTATTAGGTGGTCTAGGTAGTATAGTAAGTGATATTCTTAGTGAACGAAAAGATATAATAGTAAAAAAATATGGAATAAATGATTCGTTTGGATGTTCAGGTACATTTTTAGAATTGATTAAAAAGTTCTCATTATCAAAAGAAGATATCATTGATATTATAAAAAGGGAGTTACTTACAGAATAAATTAATCTGTTGTGCTAGTTGATTAACCAAAATAATAGCAAATTTACTATGTAAAAAACTCCAGCAATTATGTTAACCTATCATTGACAACCAATCAAGATAGGAGGATAACATATGCTAGAGTTCAATAAATATTTTACCAAAGAAATCAAAAAAATAAAAAACTTTATTACAGTAGTTTATGCCATAGTAGACGGTATTTGCCAAGAATCAACCCCAGCACATATAAAAAATCGTAAAAATATAAAGTATTCAATTTCTCAACTAACTGAACAATTAAATCTAAATAATGTTAAAACTAAATCTTTATTGGGGTTAATAATAACAAGGCTGAGAACTAAGATTCTAAGCCATAATATATGTTATTTTATAAACAAATGTTTAGGTAAAAATGTAGATATAGGTAAAATCAAAGAACTAATATTTGATTGATATATTCATTTTCAGAATTGTAGATAATTTTTTTGCTTTTAGTATTACCATAATCTTCATGATAGTTAAATATCAATAATTTTTACTAGCACAACAAGTTAAATTATTAATATAACAGAAGGGTGGAAGAAAGATGGGGATTTATGACGTGGAAAATAAAGACATAAATAAGCTCATGAAAAATCTAAAACAAAGAAATATAAATTCATGTTTTTTTAGTAATAGACTTGAAGCAAAAAATGCATTGATAAATAAAATACCGAGTGATAGTCTTATCGCTTTTGGTGGATCAACAACAATAAAAGAATTAGGTTTAGTCGATTATTTAATAAATAATCAATATAAAGTTTTAAACAGATTTGAGAAAGATATTTCCAAAGAGGAAAAAATAGAAATTGAAAGAAAGTCATTATTAGCAGATATTTTTATTACTGGAAGTAATGCTTTAACAATTGATGGTGAATTAATTAATATGGATCATACAGGTAATAGAGTATCAGCAATGCTCTTTGGACCTAAAAAAGTATATATTGTAGTGGGAGTTAATAAAATAGTAAATTCTATAGAGGAAGGAATTAGAAGAGTAAAAACAGTTGCAGCACCATTAAATGCCAAAAGGGCTAAAGATGAATATAATCCTCCTTGTTTAAAAAATGGACAATGTGTAAACTGTAATTCAAAAGACAGTATTTGTAATAGTTTAGTTATTATGAGTAGACAGTATATACCAGAAAGAGTTACGATATTTATTATTAATGAAGAATTAGGATTTTAATGTTTAATTCTGTGATATTTAAAATAAAAATTACCTTAGTAATTTAACTTGTATATTTAATTTATAGAGAGGTGGAATTTGTAATGAAAGTTTATGACACAATACAAAAGTATAAAAAAATTATTAATAATCAATTTTTAGTAATACTGATAGGGACATTTTTAACAGCACTAACATATTCAATGATGTTTCCGTATTTTGCCATATATTTGAAAGAAAAACTGTTATTATCAGCTACAGCTGCGGCTACAATCATAATGGTATTTACAGGATTTAGAAGACAGGGAGTACTTATTGGAGGAATATTAATTGACAGATTCGGGCATAAGAAGTTATTTTGTATAGGACTCTTTATACATGTAATATTTTATTTTGGGATGTCAATGACTACAAATTATGTAGCAATATTGATTTTAACTATACTTTCTACAATAGGTGGGGCTTTGACTATTCCTACTGTTCGTACTCTGACTATTTCAAATGTAGATGATCAATATAAAGTTGAGGCTTTTGGATTGAGGGCTATGACGTTTAATTTTGCTATAGCTATTGGACCAGTAATAGGAAGTTATGTAGCGAATTATTCATTTAGTACTCTTTTTATAGGATGTGGTATTTCTTATTTTATATATTTTATTATGGTTTTGTTAACGTTTGAAGAGGTGAAAAGTTTAAATAAAAGTACCAAGGCTCTAGTAACGTCGATTAAGGATATTAAAACTAACCGTCCAGCATTAATAATATTGGCAATGAGCTTTATTTTCTTCTTTTTAAGCTCTCAAGCCTCATCTACTATTCCAATGTATTTAAAAAGTTCAATAAAAGTTTCTAATATTAAAATAGGAATCTTATTTACAGTTTCAGCAGTTGTGTCAGTAGCTTTCCAACAGATTATTGCAGGAATTACAAGTAAATTGAGTTATGCGAGAGTTTTTCTTATTACATTAATATTGTTAACTGGAGCATTATCGATATATATAGTTAGTGAAAATTATTATATGTTTATATTAAGCATTATAATAATGACTTTTGCAGAACTGATATGTATACCAGTAATGTATTCTGCCATGATAAAGGTGGCGCCTAGCAATTTAAAAGGAACTTACTCAGGATTTGCTGTTTTTTTTGAAGGATTAGGAACATCTTTAGGAGTATATGCTGGAGGAATATTTTTGGATAAGTTTAATTTAAAAGGTGGATGGATAGTGTTAACATTAATTGGGGTTGTATCTATCATTTTATTAAAGTTATTTGCAGAGAAAACAATTAGTATTAATACTAATTGTACTATATCTAAAAGCTAATATAAATTTTAGGTATAGTAAATATGAGTTTTCTTTGGTAAAAGATTAAAGCATTAGATGATAATAGTTAAAAATAAAATATAGAAAACATGCCAATAAAATTAATAATTACTATTTAATATTAGCAGTGATTTAGAGTTTGTTTATTTTGTATAGTTAAGTTTTACTTAATATAAATTATTAAAATAAATATGAGGTGAAAGTATGAAAGAGATATTAAAAATGTATATTAATGGTGAGTGGGTATTATCTGAGTCAGGAAAAGTTCGTAATATAATAAATCCTGCAAATAATGAAATAATTGTAACGGTAACTGATGGAACTGAAGAAGATGTAATTAAAGCTACAAATGCTGCCCAAAAAGCTTTTTACGACGATGACTGGATGGGTACTCAAGCAGTAGAAAGAGCTAGACTACTATATAAGGTGGCAGATCTGTTAGAAGAAAATTTAAATGCCTTTGCGGAATTAGAAACTTTAAATACTGGAAAGCCTATTAGAGAAGCAGAAACGGATATAACTAAGTCAATTACTTGTTTTCGCTATTATGCTGGACTTGCAACAAAGCCACATGGTATGACTTATGAAGTGCCAGATGATATTCAAGCATTGGTAGTAAGGGAACCTATTGGTGTTTGTGGAATTATTGTACCTTGGAATTTTCCATTGCTTATGGCTGTTTGGCAACTTGCTCCAGCTTTAGCTGCTGGTAATACAATAATACTTAAACCATCTGAATTAACACCATTAACTGCAATAAAATTATTTGAAGTGTTTGAGAAGGTAGGATTCCCAAAAGGTGTAGTAAATCTAGTATTAGGGAATGGCAAAAATGTTGGAGCAGAGATTGCAGCAAATGTTGATGTAGATAAAATATCTTTTACTGGTGGAACTAAGACAGGAAAAAGTATAATGGTTGCTGCAAGTTCTAATATTAAAAAAATGTCTTTAGAATTAGGCGGGAAATCACCAAACATAGTTTTTGAGGATGTAGATTTAGATATAGCGGTAGATTATGCATTATTTAGTATATTTACAGGCCAAGGCCAAGTATGCGTTGCTGGCTCAAGATTGTTGCTTCAAGAAAGTATATATGATAAATTTATATATAAATTAGTAGAAAGAGCGCAAAAAATTCGAGTAGGAAATGGAAAAGATAAAAATACCGAAATGGGACCTTTAATTTCTGAAGCTCATATGAACAAAGTTTTAAATTATATTGAGATAGGTAAAAATCAAGGTGCTACATTAGTTTGTGGAGGAAATAGAATATTAGATGGTGAACTTCAACGAGGATTTTTTGTTGAACCAACTATATTTATTAATACAACTCCAAATATGAGAATAGTACAAGAAGAAATTTTTGGACCAGTGCTTGTAGTTCAAAAATTTAGAGATGAAGAAGAAGCTATTTATTTAGCAAATAAAACAAATTATGGTCTTGCTGGAGCTGTATTCACTAATGATATTTCAAAAGCTCATAGGGTTATTAAAAAATTAAGAGCAGGAATAACATGGATAAATACGTATCATACAACATTTAATGAAGGACCTTGGGGAGGATATAAGCAAAGCGGTATAGGAAGAGGCTTAGGTACATTTGGATATGAAGCATATACTGAAGTTAAACAAATAAATATTAATATGAATATAAAACCTATTGACTGGTTCTCTAAATGATATAGAATGCAGGTATATAGCATTATAAAGGGACGATTCTGGTAATTCACACAGCAACAATGTACTTTGAACTCAACTTTATAGTTAGCTATTTTGTACTTCTTTAAAGTAGTCTTGAAGCAAAGTTGTGTAAACTAGAACTAAATAGCTGTAATCAATTTGAAAAGGGAGAAAGTTAAATGTCCTTGGCTAGATTGAAGGAATTGATGGATGAGGCTAAAAAAGAAATTATACTGTAGGAGTGTATAATCTCATCTTTGACAGTTGCAAGAGAGAAAAATCCTGGAACCCTAGTACTTACAATGAGTTTCAGGATTTCATAATTTTTTAAAAGTACGTAATGTTTTCTACTTTTTAGTTACTTTAAAATTTTTTTTCATTTGCTGTGTAGATACAATTTGATAATCAGTCCTAAATCCAAATCCTTCATGCAAATCATCTGTTAAATTATTACGAATATAAGTTGGGATATAACCCTCTCCATTGACTTGATAAAAATTCATTTCCCTAAGATTTGTCAGTATTTCATTGCATGTATATTTTTCTCCTAATTTTTTTTCAAGAATGCGATATATAATTAGTGAAATAAAACAGGTAGTAAAATGAGCTTCTATTCTGTCATCACGGCTTAAATATACAGGTCTTGCTTTAAATTCACCCTTCATAATTCTAAAACATTCCTCTATTTCCCATCGTCTTTTATTGACCTTTATAACTTTAGAAGCATCATCTTCAAGATTGGTACATACGGCATAAAAGCCATCAAAGGCTTCTTCTTTTTTAATAAGTTCAGTATCAATGCCAAATATTTCTTTTTCAGCAATTTCGCCGTCAGAAGTACAGTGTGTCTTTGAAATAAATTTTTTATAATCATTTTGAGTGTTTTTTTTCAATTTTGTAGGGTTCGTATCAATCGTTTTTATTGCTCGTTCAACTTGATTGTTGCGAATTTGCTGTTGATAATCTCTATACTTGATTGAATAAGTGACAATTAGCTTTTGTTCAAGACCATCTTCCTTAATCCAACGTTCCTTATAAAAGATCCTATCTTTATACTTTTCATCATCAAGTTCAGAAATATCATAAGTTTTCATATCGTTATTAAGATTCCATCCACTTGAATCAAGCGCCCATTCTCTAAGGTGTTTTTTTAATTTTTTAATGGATTGAGTTGTAATAAAGGCCCTATCATCTTTATCGTTAAATTTACGATTATTTATGGAAGCAAGACCAGCCTCTGTGCATACAATAAACTTGGAAAGGTTAAAATCAGCAAGAATCTGTTTTTCCAAAGGGGTAAGGGTAACCTGCTCATTAGTATTACCTTTATTAATGCTAAAAGCTAATGGAATGCCATTACCATCCATAAAAAGTCCCATCTGAATAATTGGACTTGGTCTATGTTCTTTAGAAATACCATATTGCTTTAACCCATCTTCCTGCTCAATTTCAAAAAAGTAGTTAGTGCAATCATAATAAAGAACACCCGTATTTCTTTTAGAAATCTTTAAACTATTTTTGTATAATTCAGACTGTATGAAATCAGATTCTTTTGCAATAACTTCAAGAGCACGATAAATATGTTGCAATTCAAAATTTGGTTGTTCAATAAATTTCTTAGACAATTGGTTGGTTGCAAGCTTTGAGGCAGGGAATAAAATTCTACTGTAAATTAGTCTTGAAAGTATGGAATTAAGGTCAAAAGTGAATTTATATTTTCTAGATATTTCATTGCAAATCTTATGTAATCCAAGAGCATAATAAATTTGTTGAATAAATAGATATCCTCCATTATATAAATGTTGTTCGTTTTTTTTAATCATTTTAGATTGAGAGTATTTAACAATTACTTCCCGTTTTTCTTCCTTTTCCTTTTCATAAAGATCCTGCACATACTTTTTTGCCCATTCAATGGGGTCTTGCCCATTTAATTTTTTCTCTAAATCATCTAGTGTCCCCAGTTTTTCCACTACCTTTGTAGTTCGTTTATTATTTTCAACAACATCTTTTATTACATAAAGTGAGGTAGCATTTTTTGACTTTGAAAAAGACAATCTCATAATAAAAACACCTCCAATCACTTATATTATATCACGCTACGATACATTACGAAAGATAAATTTTATAAATTTGACAAAAAAATAAAGCCTTTTCAATGGCTTCAGCAATTTTTTTATTATTCAACTGTCAAACTCCCG
>NZ_FQXR01000026.1 GCF_900130025.1 Sporanaerobacter acetigenes DSM 13106
CTTGAAAAAATCTTTTTTTAATTCTTCTCCTGTAGAATAATATTGATTTTCTAAATTTAGCTTTGTATTATTTATAAAATCTATTACGTCCATATAGCTCTTCATAATTTGTATACCTAGCCTTTCTCTTTATGTTATATTTTTAGTTAAATATTAGTTCAAGAGAAAACTTTAAAACTAAAGTTTTCTCTTGAAGCTTTATGTTAGTCATTTAGCTAATTGGGGGAGTATCTATTATCTACCAATTGACATAATCTATAAATATAGTTAAATTCTAATTTTAAATACTTGTATCTACGCTTTTATTCTTCTATATATACATAATGAAATGTTATGCTACCTGTTGGACTAATTCTAAAATCCTTAACTCTATTACTTAATAATAAAGTAGAAGAACCATAAGTTAATGGACAAACTATATAATTCTTTAATGCAAATTCTTCAGCTTCATGAAGTAATTCATTTTTCTTTGCAATATCTATTTCAGTTCTTATCTTCTTCACTAAAGCATCATATTCTGGATCGCTAAATTGTGGATTATTGTTAGAATTACCAGTCTCAAATATTTGTAAATAAGAAAATGGAAAACGTCCTCCATTCCAAGCAGATCTAGCTAATTGGAATTGTCCACTATGTCTTCTCTCTGATTCTACTTTGTATTCAACATTTACAAGTTCTATGTCAATATTTAAATTGTTTTTCCACATTTCTTGAAGCATTTCAGCAGTTCTTTTATTCCCAGGGCTAGAATTATATAAATATTCTACTTTAGGAAATCCTTCTCCATTAGGATATCCTGCTTCAGCTAAAGCTGCCTGCGCTCTTTTTACATCACCCTTTATAGGTAATATTTCTCCATTAAAGCAAGCTTCTGCATTTTTTATATAGAAGAATTCATTAGCAAGCTTTACAGCATTTTCTGGAGTTAAAGCTCTCTTCCAAGAGTATTCAAAGTTCTTTGTAGTAACTGGTTCTCCATCAGACCATTTGGCATCCTTTCTCAAATGAAATGTATAGAATAGGCCATCATCACTTATCTCCCAACTTTCTGCAACAGCAGGCTGTATTTCTAAATTTTCATCCTCATCAATTAAACCTTCAAATAAAACACCATTGATTGTGTTTCCTACACTTACCAATAAAATTAAAGGCCAAAACAGTTAAACATATAGCCAATGCTGGATAAAACAGCTTATATGGGTGAGTCATAAGACTTGGTAAAGCTTCATTGCTAAGCGTACCCCAAGAAGCTTGTGGCGCTGATATCCCCAAGCCTACAAAGCTCAGTGAAGCCTCTGTAAATATTGCACCTGGTATGCTAGATGCTACTTGTATGATAATAATTCCCATGGTATTTGGTATTAAGTGTTTAGTAATTATTCTCCAGCTACTTGCTCCTGCAGTTTTAGCTGCAAGTACATATTCACTTTCCTTTAAGGATAAAATTTGACCTCTTACCATTTTTGCTATACCAAGCCATGCAGTTAACCCTATCACTATAGTTACTGTTTTCAATCCAGAACCAAATATAAGCATTAAGATTATTACATAGAGAAGACGAGGTATGGAACTTAATATCTCCCTTATTCTCATCATTATAATATCTGTTTTCCCACCTGCATATCCAGATATGGCACCATATAAAACTCCTATAGTCAAGTTAACTATTGTAGATACCATTCCTACAATTAATGATATCCTTGCTCCGTAAATTACCCTTACACATAGGTCTCTTCCTATATCGTCAGTTCCAAAAGGATGTAGTTTATTACGTACATTTTTATAAACTTCTAATTCTTCTCCTTTTGAATTTAATATTTTATAGGGCTTTTTATTGTAATCAACTATAACTTTTTCTCCATCAATTGTATATATTTTTCTCTTACCTATTAAATCTTCTTCTGGTTTTCCAATTTTCTCCAGTAACACACCATCTTCCGTTACAGTAAAAGCTGTTAAAACTGGATCCATGTAGAAATATGTACCATCTTTTAACTTTCGTATTTTTAACCTTGGAGGCAGTGATTTAAATTCCAAGCTTTGGTCTGAATAGTCATATGGTGACAGGTAGGGTCCAAATATAGCAACCAATACTAAAAATATTATTATACACACACCTAATATAGATAATCTATTTCCCTTAAATCTTATCCACCCATCTTGCCAACGGGTTAGAGATTGCCCTTTCATTTCATGAGCTTTGTCTTTTTTCTTAACTGGTTTCCAAAGTTCTGATTCTATATCTATTTGTGAATAATTCTGAATTTTTTCCATATATAACCCTCCTCTCTTTTTATTTATCTATTCTAACCCTTGGATCAACAACTCCATATAATACGTCTACAATTAATACCATAGTCAAAGATATTAAAGAAGAAAATATTGTAACTCCCATAATGGTTGTATAATCTCTATTTCCAACAGCTTGTACAAAATATCCTCCTACGCCAGATAATGCAAAAATTTTTTCAATCACAAAAGATCCAGTTAAAGAACCTGCTATATTTCCTCCTAAACTAGTTATCATTGGCAATGAAGCGTTTCTTAGGGCATGCTTATATAAAACCTTTCTTTCACTTAAACCTTTTGCTCTGGCAGTTCTGATATAGTCCTGTCCTAAAACTTCTAGCATAGATGTCCTGTTTAATCTAGTCATAGATCCAATTGACCCCAAAGACATAGCTATGCAGGGTAGAATATAGCTTATAAATCCATCTTTTATCCCAAAAATCGGAAACCATCCTAATTTAAATGCAAAAATATAAAGTAATAAACTGGCTTTTACAAAACCTGGTAGCGTTTTTCCTAAGGTCGTAATAAACATAATTCCTCTATCAAAAGGGCCATTTCTATTTAACGCTGCACCAATTCCTAATGGTATGCCAAATACTATAATCAAAATTATATAAAATATAGACATTCTTATAGTAACAGGAAAACCTCCTACAATAAGTTCTGTAACACTTCTTCCTTCATAAGCATAAGATGGCCCTAGATCAAACTTCAATACACCCTTTAGAAAATCAATGTATTGTTTATGTAAGGGAGCATCTAAGTGATATTTATCCATTAATGCTTTCTGTACTGCGGGGGACATCCAGTCTTCTCCTTCCTCTACAGAAAATGGTCCTCCTGGAACAGCATGCATTAAAAAAAATGTAATAGTGATAATAATAAATAATGTGAGAAACATATATCCAATTCTTTTTAAAATGTATTTTGCCATAATCTTTATAGTTAATATCAGTGAATATTAACTAGTTTCACCCCCCTCTAAAAAATCAATACTATTGTTAAAATTCAAACATATACTATGTCCACTACATAAATTCCCCCCTCATAATGAATTTTTTGTGTATTTTATATGTTAAATACTTTCATATATTATAAACATTAAATAAATTAAATTTTGTAGTCTAGACTACAAAATTTAACTCATTTTTTGAATATTCTATAGATTTAAGCTAATATTCATATAGAAATGATAATTAAAAAAACAATAAACTAATTAAATTTAGTTTATTGCTTTAAAGTATTTACTCATATATCAGTTCTTTATGCCCAATTCACATACTCCTTTAATTTTTCCAAGTTTAATACTATAATCTTGTTATTTCTAACATATATTAATCCTTCTTCTTCAAAATCACATAAAACTTTAGTTACAG
Source organism: Sporanaerobacter acetigenes DSM 13106 (assembly GCF_900130025.1). NCBI lineage: Bacteria > Bacillati > Bacillota > Tissierellia > Tissierellales > Sporanaerobacteraceae > Sporanaerobacter > Sporanaerobacter acetigenes. The sequence continues at coordinate 3,669 of NZ_FQXR01000026.1, forward strand.
TAACCCTGGAACATCCTATCATATTAGCAATCTCTTCATGGGTAAATCGTTTCCGTATTTCTACCTTTTCATTATCTATAAAAATACCATCTTGATAACAAAATCTAATTAGAGTATCAGCTACTTTACCTTTTGAATCACTAAAAGATAAATCTAATAACTTGCTCATCAAAATTCTTTTTTTCCTTATGACATTAATCAGGATAAACCTATATATCATTGGTTCTTCAAGTAAAATTTGTTCCATTATTTCCTCATTTAATATGGAAATTCTGGTTTTCTTACTAGTTTCTGCAACCATATCACTCTTCTTGCCTTCAAAGTATTCAAGTTCTCCAAACATTCCACCACCATTAATAAAACAGAAGACTTGTCTTCTACCATCCACACTATACCATGAATAAGCTACTCGTCCCTTTGTTACAATATATATATGCTTGTCCTTGATTTCTATAACGCAGTCTTTGTCATATTCTTGTTCTATTCCTTTTTTACTTATCTCCCTAAAAACTTGTTTCATCTTTGTATCTCTTTCCCGATCAAAGAAAATATCATACACCATAATCACCTCATAAAATAATTAAAACTCTAATTATGCAGAATCTTTTCATAAATTTATCACTACAATTTTTTTATGAACAACTTAAAATCATGATCCTCTGGTTCAAACATGGAATTTTCCATAATTTTTTGTGAGGGAATATTTTCAACACTAACTAAGCTAGTCATAATTTCTAAATCCATATCCCTAAGTAGCACAATTACTTCTTGTATCATTTTTTTACCAATGGATTGATTTCTATACTTTTCCCGCACTGCAATTAAATCAATCCAAACACCATCATAATGTGGATTACTTACAAACAAAAGCCCTATATATCCAACAGGTTTATCATCTTGATAATAGATATAGAGTTTATAATTCTTGTTGGCTTTAATCTTTTGACATAATGTTTCTGCATCATATTTAATGTCCATAAAAGATTCATTGTCTATAAAAATTAAATCTTGAGCCATTTCGATAGAATAATCGAATTCTATAAGCATTATATATCCCCTCCTTCTTCATCAAAAAATAAATCTATGTATTTTTCATTTTCCAAATTATGTTTAAATGAACGTAATCTGTAACCCCTTGAACATTATTTCTTAACAATAATATGCAAATGCTCTGTCGCATCTCTATATTGTGACAATTCACAACTTTCTACTGCTGCAACCATGAAATTTTCATAAATCTGTGGCATATAGGTATATAAGTTTTTCATCTGTATATTAAGACCTGCTAAAAAGCTTTCTGCTCCTGCATAGGATACTATATTAAAACCAGCCTTTTCTACTTCCGTGATTGCTAATGGTGGTGTTGTAAAATAAGTAGCTGTAAAACTCTCTTCTGGTGAAAACTTTAAATCTCCATTTATATATCTTTGAAAATGTTCTGTATCCTTAAATACTTCCGGGAACTCACTTACAGCTGACTTTAAACATCCCCATGTATTAATATATGAAATCAAAGCAATACCGTCTTTTTTTAGAATCCTATGGCTATCTCTTAGAACCTTTAATCTATCCTTCTCACCATGTAAATGATATAAGGGTCCCATAAGTAAAATCCCATCAAAGGTATCATTTTCAAAACTATCTAATTCTAATGCACTTTTACAATAATAATCCTCAGCTTTTAAATCAGCTTCCTCTATCTTTCTCTTTGCAATATCTAATTCATTACTAGAAATATCCAGTAGTGAAACATTATAACCATTTTGCAATAACATTACTGAATATCTACCCGGCCCAGAACCTATATCCAAAATATGCCCTTGTTTTGGAAAATATTTTTCAATTAAATAAACCGTACTATCATACTCTATCTTGGAATATGGATTATTGAGTCTATTCCACTCATATTCAGCTGCTTCATTATAATATTTTTTTACATCATCAATCATATTTATCTCCTTTTCTTTATTTACTGTTACTATAAATAACTTAATATATTAATGATTCAGTTCAATTAATGTGTTTTCTAATTCTAACAAATATCTATTATAAAATTGTATTTGAAATTTTATATTATCTTTAAATAACCTTGTCCCTTCCACAGTTTGTAAATCGTATCCCTCAACTAACTTTTCTAAACTTTTAATCCTATTACTTATTTTTTCATATGTTTCTTCTATCTTCAGTTGTTTAATATTATCCCAATCAAGTGATTGATATATCCTATACGCTCCAAACCTGTCAATGTTATCTGAGTCAGTTACTATTTTAGATTCTAGTGTTTCTTCATATGAATAGCCAGCTTCACCATCTACATGTACTGCAATTGCATAACAAATATCGTCTATTTGTTTATTCGATAGGTTCAATGTCTCTAAAAAAACTTTAGCCACCTTTGCTGAAACTCTGCCATGATCTCTATTAACTTCTGTTTGAAATTTACCAACGTAATGAAGTAAACAACCTATCTCAACTATAAATGTATCAGCGCCTTCAACCTTAGAAATTTGCTTTCCAATATGACTTACTCTTAAAGAATGTTCATATCTATACTTTTTTTCTATATCATCTATATTCATTGACTTATTTAATGTGTTCCACAAAAATTCTTTAGTTAAACTAATTATATTTTCCATTTATTCCTCCCAAAATAAGTACTTTTACCGTAATGTTATCCAATATCTTTGAACAACATTTCCATTATCCTCAACAACCTCATTCTCCAATATGCCACCGTTTGCAAGTATTGTTTTTGCTGATGCTATATTGGTCTTATCACAAGTAATAAGAGCCTTTTTTATATCTAATTGAATACATTTTTCTAATGCCATTTTTAACATAGCTTTTGCATGACCTTTTCTTCTTTCTGTTGGACGAATTCCATAACCAATATGTCCACCAGTACTAAGTAAATTTTCATTTAAATAGTGGCGTATGCTTATTGCACCTAATATTTTTCCATTATCATTTATCAAGAAATACGTATCTGAAGGTACTAAATGAGATGGGCAAGTTTCTTTATGATTATATGATTTAACTTTATTTAACCAGTCAGAATAATTCATCTCATTACTTCTTATTGCACCTGGATAAATATGTTCTCCTGTGTTTTCCCATTCGGTCATCATATTAATATATGATTGCTCATGTTCTTTTGATGGTAATACTAAATATACATTATCCACTTTAATATCACTTCCCTTTCTTTAACCTTCAAAATAATCTTCTTCTAATATCCCATACCAATATTCATCTATCCATTTTTCATTATGAAAATTGGCTTTCCTGAAAACAGCTTCTTTTTTCATGTTTAGCTTTTCCAACAAACTGCTTGACCTATTATTACCTGCTACTGTGGTAGCAAAAATTCTATGAAGTTTCAATTCTTCAAACCCATATTCCATGAGAACATTACTGATTTCAAAAGCATATCCTCTTCCTTGATAATCTTTGTTTATTATCCATCCAATCTCATATACATTTTCATATTCATATGGATGAAATATAACATGTCCTATGACTTTACCGCTGGACTTTTCTACCAAGGCAAATACACTTGGATCTTCACAAATAAATGTATCAACAAATTTTTTTGCTTCTTTGTAGGTAAATGGTGGTTCAATATGTTCCATTACATCTTCATCACTTAAATATTCAAATACATCCTGATAATCATTTTTATTGAATTTACGCATTACTAGTCTTTCAGTGGAAATTTGTTCAATCATATGCAGATATTCACCCCTTCTAACTTAAGTAGAAATCTCTTTATATTTGTTTTATCTCCTGCAAACCCTACTAAATCTCCATTTTTACCTATAACTCTATGGCAAGAAATAATTATTGGTAATTGATTAGCTCTATTTGCTTGACCTACTGCTCTTACTGATTTAGGATTTCCTATTACTTCTGCTATTTGTAAATAGCTTCTAACTTCACCATAAGGTATCTGTCTTAATACATTCCAAACCTTAATTCTAAATTCTGTGCCTTCAATAAACAAGGGTAATTGAAAATTTTTTTCTTTTTATTAAAGTATTCATCTAATTGAATAACAACATCTTTGCAAATTTGTTTATCTAATTTAATATCTGCATTTTCTATTAGATAATCTTCCCAATCTTCTTTAAAAGAGTAAATTTCATTAATAAAAAAGTTCTTTTCCTTCTCAAGGATAGGAGCATAATAAACAACTTTTGAACCTATATCCTGCTTGTCAAACTCTACTGTGAAAGGACATCGGATTGGTATTTCTTCTATATTTTCGTCAATGTGTAATACCACTGATAAATCCTTTTCTTTATCTATATTTGGAATAATTTCACCTTCTGCTTGTTCATATACCGTAATAACAAGGCTCTCTAATTTAACATCATCCCATTCATCTGGAAGCAAGCCTTTTTCAGCAAAATGCTGTAACTGCATCATTCCTTCTCTATTCATATCATGAATTGGAGCACTACTTGATGAATCAAATCTAAAGTGTATATACCTTTCATTTTAACTCCAATGTCATAATATAAGCATCGTAATATTCTTTATCAATTTTGAAATATTTCTTATAAACTCCTACGATTTCAAATCCAGCTTTTTTATACATTCTAACCGCATAGACATTATCTGTTCTAACCTCTAAATCTAATACCTCAATATTATGAGATTTTGCAAAATTAATTAATTCTACTATCATTTTAGTTCCTATTCCTAAATTCCAACATTTTTTTAAAACTGATATTGCCAATGTTCCTCTATGGTTAATTCTACTTCTTGATAATCCTCCAATATTCCCCATAACAACAATTTCATTATTTATTTCTCCAATTAGCATTACTGAATTTTTTGAATTGTTAATTGCTTGGATAATATTTTTCTCTTCATTTACAGTACAATTAAGTTCATTGATACCAAAAGTTAGATTATCAGATTCACCACTTACCAAATTAATATAATCTAATACTCTTTCAGCATCATCTTCCGTTACTTTTCTTATATTAAATGGTTCATCACTTTTTGAATCCATCTCTTCTTCCCTCCACCTACTTATTAAAAACTGACATTATTATTTCATCATAATACTTTCCATCTTTAAATATTTCATCCTTCAAGATTCCTTCTACTTCAAATCCACACTTTTCATAACTTTTTCTAGCCCTCATATTAAATGAAAATGTGCTTAATCTTATTTTACGAATATTCATATTATTAAAGATAAAATTCATAAGTACTTTCATTGCATCGGTACCATACCCTTTTCCCCAATACTCCTTATCTCCAATCATAATACCAACAGTTGCCACACGAGATAACCAATTGACTTCTTGAATACCACAGCCACCTATATATTTTTTTGTTTCTATATCTTCTATGGCAAAATTATAGCTACCATCTTGACTACTTTTCTGTGATTTTACCCACTCTTCTTCTTCCCATAGAGTCATAGGAAATGGAACATTTGTAACTAACAATTTTTTAAGTTCTTCATCATTTACAAATGATGTTGCTTTTGGTATGTCTTCTTCTCTATAAGCTCTTAAGCAAACTTTTTCTCCATAATACATTTACAATCCCCCTACAAGTTATAATTTTTCGATACTCGTCTTCATATTACAATGTTCTTGATAAATACAATCACTTTAATCCTATCTCTATTTCTATCATTGAATCCTCATTATCATCAATAATCTCAACACTTATCTTATTAACAATAGTTTCAAAAACGTCAGTTACTTCCCTTGTTTTTTCAATTGCTAATTTATACTTTTCTTCACTTTCTACCTTGCCAACAGTCATATGAGGATTATATTTATCTACTTTTAGCCATTGAGGAAAATATGGCTCTAATATTCCTGTATATAGATTTCTATGAATTTCAACTATTTCCTCTTTCCCATTCTCAATATTTAGGAAAAGATAATTTCCAAAAGATTTAACTGGTGTAATACCTTTAAGCACTAGAGGAAAAGAATTTACTGATGCTAAAACTTCTTCCAGATGACTTTTAAGTTGAATAGAATCTATATTGCTTTCAAACGGAAATACAAGTGTTATATGTGGTCTAACATGACTTGCTAATGGATCATACATCTCTCTTATTTCATCAATAATTTCTATATTACTAAACTCTGGAAAAATCATTATACATCTTTCAAACATCGCTCTTTTCAAAGCATCTTCCATTTTTATTTCACTTTCCTTTCTTTGCTGAAATATTACATCTTCTTAATCACCTTTTCCATATTAATCTGGCCTCGTTCATCTTTTCTTTCATAACCAAAGCTTTCATATAATCTTATAGCATTATAATTTTCTGCATCACAGGCTAAGAAACTTCGCTTTGCATTATTTTGCTGTCCCCATAATATTGCATTCTCTAGCAACAGACGACCAATCCCTTGTTTCTGATATTGTGGTCTAACGGCTATTTCTCTGATCCATAATACTATTCCATTTTCACTTTCAAAACCATAGAGTCCTACAAAACATATGCCAACTACTACTCCATCTGATTTAGCTACAAATACTTGTGAATCATCTGACTCGTGCCATTCCTTTATCCATTCACTTGTTTCGCCTTCAAATCCCCTAGAATTTTCCCTGCAAGACTTAGTTACATCAGAAGCGCTCTCATATTCAGTGCTTTTTAAAACTCTGATACATGTATTTTCTTTTTTCCGTATTTCTAAATTATCAATATCATAGTTCCAGAAATCAACATATTCAGAATAAATTTTATAGCCTTCTCCATACATTTCTTCAAGAAAATCTTCGGGAATAAATTCTATATATAATTTTTCTGTATCCATCACATTTTCTACCATAAAATCTTCAACTGCTTTTAAACCTATAAAAAAAGCTTCTTTCGTATTTGCTGCCCAAAATAACTTTATTTTATCTTCTAATTCTTTAAATAAAATAATACAATCTTCATCTTGAATACAAACTTTTGAATCATAAATTTCTTCCTCATCTACATATTCCAAAGAATTGTACTTAAATTGTTTAGCTTTATTTAAAATACTCTCCATATTTTACACCTCCAGTTCTATATTGGTGAATTGGCATAATCTTCAGTCAACTTCGTTAAAATATATTTCTCCATAAAATCAACCTCCTTTGAAGGCTTCTATTATTAAAACGAACATCCCCAGCTTTTTGCCCAAATGCAATGGATAATACAACCAGTATTATCTCAAAAATATAATAAATATATTGAAAAATGAATTTATTAACAAATTCCTCTACTTGTTGATATTGAAATGATAGTTCAATATATTTCATTACATCTTCATCACTTAGATACTCAAATACATCCTGATAATCATATTCATTAAACTTACTTTGTTCTGTTCTAAAAGTACAATCCATAATAATTTCACCTCTTTAAATTATCCCAATTATCCCTTTATTTACATTGTTCTCCCTCGTTATGTAATAATAAAAATGCAACCATAATAACTATCCAGTAACCAATTACAGCAATAATTGATGACTCAACTCCAAATGAACCGCCTGTCAAAATAACTGATTTAGATAACATCTCATAAGAAAAAATAGCATCTGTATTATGTTTAATGTTAATATCTAGAATATCACCAATCATAATAAAATTCCACATTCCATGTACCAATGCACTAGACCAAACTGAACCACTCTGATATACAATCAGGGAAAACATAATACCTACGCTTGTCCCTGCAATTAATAGCAATATTATATCTCTCAAGTTCATATCTATGTTTATAATATGCAAAAGTCCAAAAATGACCGATGGAACGATAGCAGCAGCAACCCTTCCCCAACGTTCTTCTACCATACGCATAATAAAACCTCTGAATACCATCTCTTCAACAACTCCAGCACTAATTCCAGCACCAAACAATGCAACAAGAATAATGTTTGCAATTTTTGATGCATTCATACTATTTGCTACAAAAATTCCTGGTGTACACATTAAAGCACAAGACACACCAACTGGCAATAATAATGCACATAAAGCCCATACTGGACTTACTTTTGGTTTAGTAATACGGCAATCTTCTAATTTAATATGAATTACTTTTTCACAATATAACTTAATAAGTCCGTAAGCTATTCCAACATAAATAATGCAGTTTAAAAATGCCACAATATTCTCTGATAGTGGTAGAATATATGCAATACTACCTATGGCACTTGCAACAAATAGTATTCCTATCCCTGAAATAACATGCCATAGTGCATTGGAACTATTTAAAGTCATTCTAACGTTTGTTTCTTTTTGTTTACCCATCTTTTATCACCTTTTCTATACAAAAATTTTGCTTCTATCTATTCAAACGTTTTAATTAATGAATTTACTGCACCTTTAAGTAATCATATATAACTATTTTTGTTTTTCATCTATATATTTGATATATTTGCTAAATTTCAACTTCTTCAATACTCTCAAGTCCACTATTCTCCCCAAAATCTTTTATCGTATCAATAGCTCTGTAAGCGTCAAATCCACCCCACATTTTAAAGAAATGCTTTCTATGAGATAATACCTTTAAACATCACCAATAAGGGAGGTTATCTCAAATGACTGAAGAAGAAAGAAAACTTTGGACTAAAAGAATCGAAGATTATAGAGCCAGTGGTTTAACCGCTATTAAATGGTGTGAA
>NZ_FQXR01000027.1 GCF_900130025.1 Sporanaerobacter acetigenes DSM 13106
GCATTTTTTACTTACAAAGACTTATTTTATAAATGTTGAGAACAAAATATTTTTTAATTTCAACTAACATTTATGGCTAAAATATTTATCCAAAAATATTCTATGGCTATTTGGTATGTTATCAGGCAAATCTTCACATCCAAAAAATCTTAATTCTTTAGTTTCTAAATTGTCGCTCTTCAATTCTCCACTAAAATTTTTAGTAATATATCCAATAGTTATAAAATACGCTTTATCTAAGTTGGGTAATTGTATATAGCATTTTCTTCCTGATGTTGTTCCCAATAAACTCAAGTCCTTGATATCCAAGCCAGTCTCTTCTTTCGTTTCCCTTATTGCTGTATCTTCAAGTGCTTCACCTAATTCTGTAATTCTACCAATCAATCCCCATTTAAAAGGATATGCTCCCTTCTTTGAAGTAAAACTTGATTGCTTTCATTTATTATTAATATATTTACTCCAGTTAGGTTTATCACGTCATGCCCTATTTTATCCCGTAAGTACTTTACATAGTTCATTTTTTCGATTAGTTCCTCCTTTGAACTAGCAAGACTTCTGTAAGGAACAACCCTCGTGCTGTTCCGCCTTTACGACCAATAATACTACATATATCCATCAATTATTTTAACCCCATATCCTTGATTTCTTTTATTCTATCAAATATATTAACTAATTTCTATTATATTTTAATTGAAACAAAAAATAACCCGCTAGTCTTAAGCTTTATAACCTTTAAACTAGGGGGCACTTGTACTACTTTATATTTTTATCTTCTATTTCTTCAAAGATATATCTAAACTGTTCCATATTACAAAAACTGATTCTTTTATTTCATCCCATGATATGTCATTAGCATAACTATATTTCTTCTGATATCTAGTCCAGTGACTATATAAAATGTCACTTGAAAAAATCTCTTCAAGAATTAAATCTCCTTCTTGCAACATATTTGATGAACCCCTTCTTTCTGACGTTGTTATAATTGCTTTAGTTAGTAAATCCTTATTAATATTATGTCCTTGAACTTTTAGCAGAATATGAATATCATAAAAATCTCTTAGCCTTGTATTTGCAATACTTCTTGAAATAATTGTTTCAAGTTTCTCAGCTATAACAGTTTCTATATTATAAGCAAGAATATATATACTTCTGTCCTCTAACAATAAATCAAAGGTATACCCAACTTCTTTTGGTGTAATTTCATCACCTGTAGTAATATCAACCTTTAATGGTATTCTAGCATTTTCCATACAGGCTTCAAGGGATACTCTGAATCCATTGTACTCATCTTCAGCTCGTATTTCTTCTATCCCTTTAAATACCATATCTACGCCAACTAAAGCTGCTACCAACATACCACCTTTTAAAATAAACTTATTCTTAAATTTTTCATAGCAATATCTCCATATACTTTCTTAAGTAATTTTGTACTCCTAATTCTTTTGCATATCTTAATAGCAATGGAATATTTTTATCCTTAGAACCTAAATACCTTTTAATGGATTCATTTAAAATGGCAATATCCATAAGGAACAGTTACAGACCATTCAATGGGATCTCTATCTGTTAAGTCATGTAAATACAATGCAGTTTCATGAGAAAAAATAGCCCTCTGATTTTTAGCCTGAAGTCTGTACATTTCATCATCAAATGTATCTGGTGTCAAATATACCCCATGAGCAACTCTCTCTAATTTATTCTCTTTTACTAAAATATTTAAATATTGTCTTGGAATACCTGCTTCTTCAACTTCTTTCGTAAAGATTAAACCATCCTTGCCATCGATTAGTCTTTCCAATTTATCTTGATAATTCATAATTATCAACTCCCATTTACTTTTACACTATAATTATAAATTATTTGAGCGTAAATATAAATCGTTTTATGCTTAAACTTATATAAGACTTCATTATAATTGTGCAATCCAATTACTGATAAATAGGCTATATTGCTACTTTTATATTAATATCTAAAAAATTTTAATATACTTTGAAAGCAGTTCAAAATACTTATCACTATATCTATGAAATTCACCTTTATATATCATATCCCTTAATTCTTCTACAGTTACCCATTTAACATCACTTACTTCTTCTTTTTGCAACTTAATATCTTCCAAATTTATCTCTTGTTTTACTACCCAAATATCAGTAAAATCATTCTTTCGTTTATGTCTAATAGGTTTATATGCTGGGTAAATATCAATTCCCAATTCTTCTTTTGTTTCTCTACATGTAGCAGTAATACTATCTTCCCCTTGTATTGCTGATCCTCCAGTAATTGCCCATTTTCCTGGAGCAAATTTTAAATTTTTTGGTCTTTTTTGAATTAATATTTCTCCTTTGCCATTAATAATCCATATATGCACTATTAAATGATATTCGCCATCTCCTAAGTTTTCTCCTCTAGTAATAGTTTTTCCAGTCATATTCCCATTCTTATCCAATATATCCCATGTTTCCATAGAAATTCCTCCCCGTTCTACGATAAATACTCAATTTAATTTGGTTGCATAATCTTCCAAATCTTAACTATATTATACATAAACAATAACAAAAACCAGTTAGGAATATTACCCCACAAAACAGCAAAAACCCCTTGAAATCAAGGATTTCCTATTGTATCAATATTTAAGTTCTTTTATGTCTAATGACTTGAATTTTAATACAATTTAGCAATATTCGATTAACGCTAAAAGGTATATTAATGCTAAATTGTGCACATACCTACAAAGGCTTTTTAATATATATTCTAACAATATAAGTAAGTCAATATAAAGAATTTTTTCCCTAACTAACTACTCATGGTGAATATCATATAAAGAATATGAACCACTTTATTTAATGCTAAACTTATAGTAGGCTAAAGCATCATCGTCATAAAGATATTCAAATCCCAATTTTTCCAAAATGTGTTTACTTCTATGATTTCTATGTACTACATCTGCATAAATAATTTTAAGACCTAATGTATTTATCGCATAATCAATTAGCAATCGCTGTGCCTCTATGCCATATCCATTTCCTTTAAATGCATCATTAACTAAATGAATACTTAAAGTACCACATAGTTTTTCTTTATCTATTCGTTTTATTTGGATTTCTCCAATAGTTTTATCAATATCGTCAATATGACATATTCCGAAGAAAAATCTACTTGTATCTAAAACTTTACTATGATAATATCTATCGACTTTTTCTTTATCATAATTAAATGTATCATAGGTCATTGCAGGGTCAGCAACATAGTCTTTATAAAAAGCATGACATCTTTCTATTGTATATGGCACTAACATAATCTTTTCTCCTTGTAATACCACCTTAATCACCTCTTTACTCTGGATTTTTACTTCGCATAATTCTATATATATACATCAATTATTTTAATCCAATATTCTCAATTATCTTTATTCTATCATATATATTAACTAATTTCTACCAAACTTTATTTAAAATAAAAAATAACCCACTAGTCTAAGATGATATACTCCCCCTAAGATATCAGATTTTTATTTTTTAATCTGTCTACCTTAAGGGGAGCATATCAGGCTTTACAACCTTTAAACCAGTGGGTTTTTAATCTTTATAATATTTCCTGTTTAATTTTAGTTCCATCCCTGAAGTGAAATGTAATATCATTTTCAATAACTACCTTATCTATGGTAGATGTCCATAAAGCCTCATCAAAGTCTGTTAAAATTATATCTTGGCTTTTAAGCCTATCTATAAAGGTATCTATGTTATCTTTTCTAACCTTGTTTTCTTCTTGCTTTTCTTCAACTTCGGTTAATTCATCCATAGTTATAGAACTTTCATACCTTACTTACTTGTTTTAAGATACTCAGTAAAAGTAGAAGTAGGAAGCATCCTTCTTTTAGCAATCATGTTACTCCATATCTGGTTTCCAGTTGTTTCATCAATATAGCCTTTATTTAATGCAGCTACTAATATATCCCCAGTAGCTACATGCTCTAAATTATATTTTTTAACATATTTAGATATATCTCTAAGATTATTAGATGCAATAATTCCGTTATAAGTTTTTGCTAAAGCTATAGCTGCCGCTTCCCCCTTACCTATTATCTTCTTCCCTTTAGGTGGTGCGATTGCTAATTCATAGTAAAGATTAAATTCTTCTGTATTTGTTAATATTCCTTTCGTAGAAATATCTCCATTCAAACATAATTTGGTAACTTTACTCTTTATGTGTGGAATACTTGGATTAGACAGTTCATCATAAACCTGTTTAGGCAGTATAATTCTATTTGGATAAAGTTTAAATAAAAGATTCTCTTCCTTCACCCACAAGAAGGAAGAGATGCAATCGGTATCAAAAAATAACTTATCAGTCATATTTTTCTTCCTCTTCTGTATCAAACCCGTATACAATATCACCTCTAAAACCGTTTAACAACAATTCTTCATATTTACCAGTTGATACGAGTTCTTTAGTTTTTAACTCCTCAGCTAATCTAACATATTTCCCAAAAGTAGCATATTGCTTCTCTTCAGGTGTGGGTTTATATAATTTATCGTCATAGCCAAGTTTTTTAGCTGAAGCTATTATTCCTGTCTTCATAGTATCAGCCTTTTCACGGGTTATATATCCATCGTTTATTAATCTCCATAGTATGGCCTGCCTGCTCATACCATAATATTGCTCTATCCTTATAATATCCTCTATCTCAAGTTGATGTTTATCCTTCTTAAGTTTGTTTTTTATAAAATAAATAAGTGATTCATATGGTGCTAAAAAATAAGATGCAAATATATCTGCTTCTTTTTCCTGTGGGTCTTTGTTTTTCTCTAAATCTTTAGAGCATACAATACTTTTAAAGTCTTTATGGAAAAATAGATGGTACAATTCATGTGCTATCGTAAAACGTTGTCTACCATAGGTTGAGGTAGAATTAACTCCAATAATTTTATTCTTTTCATCTCTAATACACATTCCACTTACTCGGTTGCTCATAGGATAAAATACAATAGTTAAATCATCATTATTATGAATTAAAGAGAATATATCTATTGGAGAGTCTATATCTTCTCCGAAATCTTTACGCAAGCTTATCGCTTCTCCATTTAATTCTATTTTCTCTTTCACTTTTTATTCCCCCTCAAGTAAGCCTTCCATAAAGCGTAAATTTAATGCAATCTTATTCATAGCTGCTATTGATTTTAAATCTTCTTCATCCACACTCTTTGCTCTAAGTGCTATTGGCATTGGTACAAATTCACTAGATTCATCTACAAAATAGTCAATAGTACAGCCAAAAAGTTCTGCTGCTTTTTCAAGCACATCTGTACTAAACTGCCTTTCATTTTTTTCGCATTTTGAAATATAGCTCTGATCAACACCTAAATACTCTGCAATCTGACTTTGTGTAAATCGACTTCCCTCTCGTAACTCATTAAATCTTTTACCTATCAATTCAAAGTTTAACATAGTTACACCTCCTCTTACTTATATTATATGTTAGTCTTGTCATAAATTCAACTAATTATTCATTTTAAATTATGACAATATGGATTGTTTCATTATTGGTCACTTTTTTTCAAAACTTTTCTCCAAATTAAATCCCTTATCGCTAAAAAGTGCACCCACCCAACAAAAAACTGCACACCCGTGTGCATAATTTAGCATTAAGGATGTGCAGTAATTCCTATTGTATCAATATTTAAGTTCTTTTATGTCTAATGACTATGATTTTGATACAATTTAGCAATATTCGATTAACGCTAAAAGGTATATTAACGCTAAATTGTGCACCTAGCTATTTTAACTTATTTCATTTCTATCTTATTGTATATTTCGACAAAAAGCGTGATCTACCCGGTACCTTTGCGAGGGGAGAATTTTTTCCCCTGAGCCTACTAAATACCTCCAAAATTAATGATGTGTATTTATTTCTACAAAAATCAGGAAATTCCTTCTTTCTATTGGAAAGGCACCTAATAAATTATATTAACCTATCTGTGCTATAATAATAACAAAATCTTGAAATTACTGGAGGTATAATATGTTAAAACCAAATGAAGATAGAAAAACGGAGAAAAGCAGCAGAAGAAGATGATGCAATAAAAGCCAAAATTCAAAACAAGGATTAGTAAAAACTACTCTATAGCCTTGCTCTACACAACAACACGGGAGAACCGACCCCCTGTGTTGTTGAAAAAGCATGACACCTTTCCAGATATTTTTCGAATCTACTTTCCCTAATTCCATATTGATCCTCTCCTCTTTATTACTTACTTTCCTTATATTATTTTCTATAATCCTTTCTAATGAATGGCTCTTCTATACTTTCAGAAACGAGTAATTTGTATTTTTGTGGATGGCGATATGCGTTGCCATGTACTTCACGGCTTCTATACTCTCTGATTTCATCAATAGGAAAGTCAGCCATATAAATCCCTTCTTGTTCACCAGCTTCTATGATAAGCGTATCTCTTGAGTCAAGATCAGAAGTTCTGTACGCAATCCCATCAAATGCTGAAGAATGACCATTGCAGTCAGGTTTGCCTTTTGGATAATTGACAGTTGCAATACCAACCATATTTTCATAGGCCCTTGCCCGCAGCTGTGATATGCGATTTATCTCCATAGGGCAAGCGTTTGGTACTAAAATAATCTCGGCACCTTTTAACATAAGAATTCTCGCACTTTCTGGAAATTCTCTGTCATAGCAAATCATTGCACCAATTTTTACATTGCCTTGCTCAGTGTCTAAGCCAGCAACATAAAAATCATTACCTGCTGTCAATCTGCATTCATCTCCAAAATCACAGGTGTGTACCTTTGCATATGTAAGTACATTGTTACCAAAACGATCAAACAAGCACAGAGTATTTCTTGGTAATGGATCGTACTTTTCAAGGAAGGTTATTCCGATAGCCATGTTAAGATCTTTTGCTAGTTTACCAAATGAATTGACAAATACACTATCAACAAATACAGCCTTTGCTTTCAATTCAGCAATATCTTCTGGAATGTTATAGCCAACGCTCCACATTTCAGGAAACAATGCAATATCTGCACCCATTTCTTTCGACTTTCTGCAATATTTAAATCCTTTTTGTAGGTTGCCATCTAAAGTATCTTCAGGCATAAGCTGCAATAAAGCTACTTTCAAATTTTTCATAGTAAAATCCCCTCTACAAAATTAATATTTATCAGTAAGATTATGTAAATAATTGTCAATTCATAATTTTACATATATACATCAATTATTTTAATCACATACCCTTGATTTCCTTTATTCTATCAAATATATTAACTAATTTCTATTAAATTTTATTTGAAATAAAAAATAACCCACTAATCTAAGGCTTTATAACCTTTAGACCAGTGGGTTCTGATTTCTATAATAGTTCCTGTTTAATTTCTGTTCCATCCTTAAAGTGTAATTTTCTATTGTATCAATATTATAGCTTTTTATGTCTAGTGACTGAAATTTTAATACAATTTAGCAATATTGGATTATCGCTAAAAGGTATATTAACGCTAAATAGTGCACACCCCCATTTTAATTTATTTCATTATTTACCCTTAAATCCTCTCATATTTCTCCTGTGAGATATCTCATTTCTATCTTATTGTGAATTTCCACAAAAAGTGGGCTCTACCTGGTACCTTTGCGAGGGGGAGAGTTTTTTCCCCTGAGCTTGCTTAAGAATAAACAGCTCGTATTTGTAAGCATCTGTATTAGCCATGACGTTTTGATTTTTTTGATAATAAAAAATACCATTTTCTACTTTGTTGAATAAGACTTATATAAAATCTAGTAATGTTAGAACTCACATATTATTTCTAAAAGTTCTATAACTTTGTTTTCCCATTTATGCCTGGTAATTAAATTAATCCAAAGCATGACGTTTGGATAAAATGAGGCAAAAATAATGCGTTTATAGTCATCTACAACTTCTAACTCATTTTTATTTAAATTATAATTAGCTGTTATTGAAGATAACAAGCTGTTTTGTATATTTTTCATTTTTGAAAAAATATCTTTAGCAGACATTTTTTCAAAGTCCTGTTCTTCAAGAAAATACATTGATTCATTTAAAAAACAATTAATATTTACTTCTGTACCAAACATGTTAAAATCAATTATGCCTCTAAATTTATTATCTTCATTAACTAAAATATTACTGTCATTTAAGTCTCCTTGATAAACACAACGCGGTAGTTTACACAAATAAGCCTTAATTCTATCTCTTGCTTTATTGTTTAATTGGAATAATTTATTTGCTATTTCTACATAACCATTATCCATTAAACATTTGATTAATACATCCATATTTTCTTGTTTTTCATCTACATCCTTATCAAAAGGCCCTAGTTCTATTAATGACCACATTGATTTAGTTTCAGACAAATCCTCATCAGTATATTTAGATGCCAATATTCCCAAATGCTCTAAAACTGTCTTCTTAAAATCATAATACTCAATACCTTGACTTTTATAGAAGGGATATGGTGATAATTCTTCAACATAACAAGTATATTCAATGCCTTCTTTCTCAATTCTATATGATAACTTTCCCTCTTTTGTTCTATATAAAATAGGACAATATACACCAATAGATTTATACCTTTTAATAAGCCGTTCAATATCACTTAGAAACTTTTCATTTACCGCTGTTGTATTATTTATTTTAAGGAAATACTGGTGATTTATTTTGTAATTATACCTTCTATCATCATCATTATGAGAAGTATCAATTAAATCCCCAATATCAAAACAATCAATATTAAAATTCCTACACATATTGTATATCTCATCCCTGCTGAACATATTCAATCCCCCCATATAGCTTATTCAATATCTATATATAGTATTATTTTTCATCAATTATTTTAATCACACATCCTTGATTCCCTTTATTCTATCAAATATATTAACTAATTTCTATTATATTTGAAATGAAAAGTAGCCCACCAGTCTAAAGCTTTATCGCCTTAAAACCAGTGGGTTCTGATTTTTTCAAAGTAAATCTTGATATTTTTGCCTACCATATAAAACACGCATTATAATTACCTGCTGTGATTCTTCATTTATTAAATAAAAAGCAATGTAATTATCTATTATTAACTTTCTATAACCTTTGTTTCTTAAAAACTCATCTGTTACATAATTACATGAAAACGGAAAGTCTTGAAGTCGCATAATACTCGTTTCTATTTTTTCCAAAAGATTTTTAGCAGCTCTTTCAGCATATAACTCTTGGGAAATATAACTATATATTTTATCTAAATCTTCAGTGGCTTTTGGAGTAAGTTTTAGACTATAATTATTCTTTGACATATTTTTCCCTTAAATCTTTAAAAACACTGTTAGCATCTAATAGCATTTCTCCGTTTTCAATTTGATTTTCTGCTTCAGCTAACTTTTTATATAAATCTACTTTAGCTAGCTTTCTTTCATATGTTTCCATGCTCATAATAACTAAATCGCCATAGCCATTTTTTGTAATAAATATTGGCTCTTTAGCTTTATGACAAAGTTCAGAAATCTCAGTTGTATTCCTTAAATCTTTTATTGGTCTAATTTCAGGCATAATATCAACTCCTTTATTAATATTATGACATAATTATAGCATAATTATGTTTTATATGCAATCGATTAAATGGTGATCTTTGCTAAATATTCATTTATTATAGTAGCAGGGCGTTTTTATCTCCAAAAACAACGAAAACCCCTTGAAATCAAGGAGTTTCTATTGTATCAATATTTAAGTTCTTTCATGTCTAATGACTTCAATCTTAATACAATTTAGCAATATTCGATTAACGCTAAAAGGTATATTAACGCTAAATTGTGCACCT
Organism: Sporanaerobacter acetigenes DSM 13106; assembly: GCF_900130025.1. NCBI lineage: Bacteria > Bacillati > Bacillota > Tissierellia > Tissierellales > Sporanaerobacteraceae > Sporanaerobacter > Sporanaerobacter acetigenes. The sequence goes on from NZ_FQXR01000027.1 coordinate 9,829, forward strand.
ACCTACAAAGGCTTTTTAATATATATTCTAGTTTATAGATAACACATAATTAAAACAATTCATCCAGTAGAATAAAATATTTGATTTTATTCCAATCTGGTACTATATTTAACTCCTCAAAAAGTATTGAGGCATCAAACCCTTCATACACCTTTCCTCCATACTTTCCATCATAGTTATGCTGTAAGCTTCTATAACAAAGAGCAATATCCTGGTATTTATCGGCAATACCGCTTCTCCCTAAATCTATAAAACCATTAATTTTATCATCTTTAATAATAATATTGGGCAGACAATAGTCTCCATGAGAAAATACAAGCTCTTCATCTGGTTTGTTTTCCTTTAACCATTGTAATAATTTTTCTGGACTTTCAAACCCTTCAGCCCCATAAGTTGTGGGCTCTGCATCTTCCATATCACAAAGGTTATTTCGAACACGAAACTCAGCCTGTCTTAATTTATTGTCAATTGAATTATTAAATGGACATTTAGATATGTCAACACCCCATAGCATTTTCAAGCCATCCGCTAACAATTTTACTAAATGCATTGGATTTTCAAGTAGTTCTGATGAACATGACATCTTGCCTTTAATTCTGCTCATTAGTAGATAGTTTATCCCATTATGCTTTTCAAAACATAAGACTCTTGGGACAGGAAGTTTATCAGATATCCATGACATCATTATGTGCTCATTATCTGATTCCTCCTGTTGCTTTTCAATCTTTAATACCATATCTTCAAAGCAAATCACTTTTGCGTTTGACATTCCGATTGTATCTATTGAATAAGGTATGCCCCCAATTATCTCTTTTATCTTATTTGGTTGGTTCAATGCTATCCTCCTTAAATCTATATAATACACATAAAATAAATGATGTTCATTACTCTTATAATTATTTTGTCCTTTAAAATTAAGTAATTTGAATTTAATCAGCTTTGTATAATCCTTACTTTATTGGTTTGCCAATTTCTTTATCTAATCTCCATTGTGGGGCAACTCCATCATCCCCCCAATACTCATTAAGAGATATGATTTTATCGTCAATAAATTCAAAAAATGAAGTTGCATGGAAAGAGGCGCTATTATCTGACAGCCAAACCCTTGTAGCTGTAATTCCTAAATTCCCTACCAATTCTATTCTTTCAACCTCACCACACCAATCTCCTGGATACTCGCAATTTGCTCTTATATATTCTTCTACTGAAAATTGTTCATTTGTATTATGCCATTTAATAGTAGCATTAGATAAAAAATAGTTCTGTAAATTGTTTGCATTTTGGTTAGCAACATCTTGCCAGAAATCTAAAATTATTTGTTTTCTATTCAATCTTAGCACCACCTATTATATTAATAATTACTGAACACATAATTTTACATATATACATCAATTATTTTAATCACATAACCTTGATTTCTTTTATTCTATCAAATATATTAGCTAATTTCTATTAAATTTTATTTGAAATAAAAAATAACCCGCTAGTCTAAGGCCTTATAACCTTTAAACCAGCAGGGTCTAGTTTTTTATGATAATTCCTGTCTAATTTCTGTTCCATCCCTGAAGTAAAATGTAATATCATCTTCTATAACTACCTTATCTATAGTAGATGCCCATAAAGCTTCATCAAAATCTGTTAAAATTGTCTCTTGGCTTTTCAGTCTGTCTATAAATGTATCTATGCTATCTTTTCTAACTTTGTCTTCTTGTATCTTTTCTTCAACTTCGGTTAATTCATCTTGAGCCTTTTTATATCTTTCAACTAACTCATTATACTTTTTTGAATATTTCTTCTGATCCATAGTCGTTCTAGAATTCTCATCAACCATCTTTCTAAATAATTCTTCTACTATTTCCATCTCATTTTGAATATTAGCTGCCTTCTTTTCAAGCTTTGTTGTGTCTAGAAGTTCTTCCAATATAACTTCATAGCCCATTATAAGTAAGCGTCAAATCCACCCCACATTTTAAAGAAATGCTTTCTATGAGATAATACCTTTAAACATCACCAATAAGGGAGGTTATCTCAAATGACTGAAGAAGAAAGAAAACTTTGGACTAAAAGAATCGAAGATTATAGAGCCAGTGGTTTAACCGCTATTAAATGGTGTGAAAAAAATAATATTTCTGTCCATATGCTCAGATATAAGATTACTCAATTTAACAAAGAAAAGGAACAAATATCTAAAGAAACACAGTGGGCATCCGTTGTTCTTGAAAAACCAGTAGCTGAAAAAGAAACTTATCCATCATTAAAGGTTACCGTAGGT
>NZ_FQXR01000028.1 GCF_900130025.1 Sporanaerobacter acetigenes DSM 13106
CTTATGAATATAGCTTTTGTATTAAACGGATTAGGACATAAAGACAAATATCAAGAAATAATGGAATTTTGTATAAGCTCAGTAGATTCTAATGATGAAATGTATCCTAAACTGTGTCACAACTTAGCTGGAGTTTACAGAAGAAATAAAAACTTTGAAAAAGCATTGAAGTTTTCTAATATGGGAATTGATGCTTGTCAAGAAATAGGAGATTTTAATGGATTAAGTATTCTATACTATGGGAAAGGAATTGCTCAATATAAATTGAATAAAATAGAATATAAGAAATCGCTTGAAACATCCATAGTTTTATGTGAAGCATTTGGACAAAAAGAGTTAAAAGATAAAATTATAAGTAACTGTAGAGAAATTTTTCTTCTTCCTTCATTTGAGATAACCTCTCTTATTAGTGATATTTAAGGGTATTATCTCATAGAAAACATTTCTAGTGGATTTGATGCTTATCTTCCAACCATTTGTTAATTTTTAATTTTTTGTTTATCATTTGAAATTAAAAAATACTTACTTGATAATAAAACAGTTACAAATATAATACATGAAGATATTCCTATTGTTATCGCAGGGCTAGTAGCATCAAACATAAATCCAAAGAACATCTCACCTGCAGGAACAGCTATAGTACATACCATCATAATCACTGATTGTATTCTTCCAAGCATATCTAATGAAATTGTTTCTTGGATTATTGTGCCAGCCGCTATATTGCATAAAGTAGCTGTCATCATCATTAAAAAACATATAATTAATATCGTAATAAAAGGTACTATAGTATTTGAAAAAATATTTAAATAAATTTTTGATATAGAAAAAGATATCAAAAACATACATAGTGATATTATTAAACCACTTCTAATTAGAAGTTTGTTTATTGTGTATTTTTTGCACAATTTAGATGAGATTAAAGAAGCAGTTATTCCAGATAAAATTATTGCTATACGTAGAACAGAGTACTGTATTCCATTCCCATCCAAGACTTTTATCGATATATATGGTAAACCGATTTTAAAGATTGGATTAAAAGCAAAGTTTATGAAAATCATTATAATCAAAATATTAAATATTAATTTTTCATTTTTAATGCAAGTGATGCCTTCTTTAAAATCGGAAAAGAACATTTTTAAGTTTAATTTATCATTTTTTAGATTGTTTTTAGGTATGTTTATAAAAATTTCACTAATAGCAGATAATATAAAACTGATAGAATTTATTATAAATATAACACCTATTCCTAAATTATCATATAAAATTGCACCAAGAGCTAATGCTAATATATTTGAAAGGCTTGAAAATAATGTGTCTATTGAATTTGCATCAACTAATGATTCTTTCTCTACTATTGAAGGAATTACAGTTTGAATTGCAGGTTCAAAAATAATATTAGTTATTGTAATTGAAATAACTAATATGTATATACTCAATAAGCTTAAATGTCCATTTATAAAAAATAACAGAGCATAAATCCCCATTAAAATGCCATTTATTAAATCAGTTCCTACAATAATTTTCTTCCTATTAAATCTATCTGCGATGACCCCTGAAAATGGACCTAAAATAAGTTTAGGGAATATTGTTATAGCTGTTACTGAAGCAAATTTAACAGTTGAATGTGTTATTGCAAGTACATATAATGATAATGCAAAATTTTGCATTATTGTTCCTATAAGCGACACTGTCTCCCCCATTATGAGAAGAAAAAAGTCTTTTTGTTTCAGTAATTTTATATTCATGTAAATCCCTCATTTTTTATAATATTTAATCTACAACAGTGTTTGAGTATATTAGAAATTAATATTATTATAATTAATTGTAATATGTTCATGAAAATGTTATATACTTAAATTAATTTAAACTTATAAGATTCAAACAACTGTTTTTTATCTATTTTACCCATAACATTTTTAGGTATGTCATCTACAAATATAACCTTTTGTGGACATTTATAGTTTGAAAGTCTTTTAAAGCAATACATTAAGATATCATTTTCATTTGTTATATTTTTTTTAAGTACTTTTACAAATGCTATAGGAATTTGTCCATATTTATTATTTGCTACACCAATAACAGCACTTTCTAGAACATTGCTATGTGAATTTATGCAATCCTCAATTTCTTCAGGATATACATTCATTTCTCCAACTAAGATTAAATCTTTCTTTCTTCCAACAATAAATATATATCCATCGCCATCAATTTTACCTAAATCTCCTGTATGATACCAATTATCTTTTATAGCTTCTAAAGTAGATTCTTGATCATTTAAATATCCCATCATTACATTAGGACCTTTTATACATATTTCTCCTACCTTGCCTATGGGTAATTTTTGATCTTTTTCATCCACAATTTTAATTTTAACATCTCTAAGAGGTAATCCCACTGAACCCATCTTAGGATGATTAGGAGGATTAATATACGATACTGGTGATGTTTCTGTAGGACCATTGCCTTCTATAATATTTAAGTTATATCTTTTTTTATATTCAAAATTAATTTGTTTATTAAGGGGTCCACCACCTGAAATTATTAGCCTCAAAGAATTAAAATCACATTTAATATTTTTGTTATCAATATAATTTAATAAAAAATTTAAAATTGAAGGCACAGCACTTAATATGGTTGCCCTTTTATTTTTAATCTCGGATACCATAGCTTCAGGATTAAATTTAGAAATTAAAATAATAGACCCGCCAGAATATATAGGAGTTAATATTGTACTCATAATTCCAAAGGAATGAAAAAATGGTAATATAGCAATATGTTTATCACTATCATTAAATTTTACTCTTTCAACACACCTTGAACAATCAAAAATGAGATTTGAATGAGATAATAATACACCTTTAGGTTTTCTAGTTGTTCCGGATGTATATATGCATTGAGCAATTTCATTACTTTTAAAATTAAAATCTAAATTATAATTGTGAATGGAATTTTGCATTAATTCATTTATATTAGTATATTTATTTGAAAAAAATTTTTCAGTTATTATAGTTAATTTAATTGAAGGATTGGCTTTTAGTAACTCTTCCATCAAATTGATTTTATTCTCATTTATTATGATAATTCTTGCATTTGAATTATTAAGTATATAATTAATTTCTTGCTTTTTGCACATGGGATTAATGGGAATAATTATTCCACCTATCCTTGATATAGCAAAATACATTTTAATAAAATTTAGATTGTTTTCTAGCATAATACAAATTATATCTCCAATTTTAACATTTAATTTAAGTAAATTATTTGAAATTTTATTTACATCATTTTCTAAATTTTCATAACTTATTTCTTTATCTTCATCATAAATTGCTACTTTATGTGGATATTTTTTAGATGCTTCAGTTAATATTTTAGAAATATTCATTTAAATTCCCCTTTCCACAATTTATGCTTATTGACTTTGCGATTTGCATTTTTTAACAACTGCAATTACATCTTCTATAGTTTTAACATTATCTATATCTCTAAAATCTATATCAATATTAAACTCATTTTCTATTTCAATAAACATAATTATTATTGAAAATGAGTCTAAATATAAATCTTCTTGAAGTTTAGTATCTATAGTTATGGGAATATTTAAAGAGCATGTGTTTTTCAACACCTTATCAATTTTATTTATATAGTCCATTCTATTTTCTCCTTTATTTTACCAAACACACATAAATACATATTTTAAATTATTAAAATTGATTTTAAAACTTAAAAATATTACTCAATTCATATAAAATTAATGTAATTAGGCTATCTTTATATGAATTTACTTACTTAAATTAACTATTTCCGCAATTATTCTTTCAATCATTGTTTTACCAATTATGCAATTTACATCAATAGGTTTTGAAATATCTTTATTTGCAAGATAATATCCCCCAACACATCCAGCACAAGTATCTGTACATAAATTTTTTGCCCAACATTTATTGCAATTATTATTTTTATAAATTCTATTTTCAATAAATAATAATTGTATATTTTGATATTTGTCTGTGTCTGTCTTAAGAACATTATCCATTATGAAATCTTTATTTTTTAGAAACATAAAACAAGGATATACATCTCCATTAACATCTATTGTTAAATCTGTTATACCTGCTACACAATGATAACCTGTTACTTTTTTGTTTTTAATAGCATTTACAGTGCTTGAAATTTTTTCTATATTAAAGCCCTCATTATCCGATTTAAAAGCTTGTTTTAAATATTTATCAAAAAAGTTTCTTATATCTTCTACATTACTTTTACTTATTGAACAATGAGTTCCTCCAGAATCTATAGTTGGAACTACATGTATCATGTCAACACCCATTGAATTTATTTCATCTAATCCAGGTATAGTTTGATTATTTTTGACAAAATAATCAATATGATTCGTATCTACTGTCATTTCAATAAATAAATTAAATTTTCTTTTCTCATTTAAAATATGAATGTTTTTTATAACAGTATCATAAACACTCTGATTGCTATTTTTAAATATTCTATTTGTATCATTAAGCTCCTTATTTCCATCTAAACTTATAGTAATAGAAGTAAAGTATTTATTAAATATTTCAATACATTCATCGTCAATTAAAGTAGCATTTGTTACTAACGTAAAAGATGGTTTTTCAATATTCTTATTTTCAAAATACTTACTTATATTTTCACATGATTTTTTTAATAATTTTTTATTAAGTAAAGGTTCACCGCCAAAAAATTGTATTGACTCAATACCTTCAGGAAACTTATTTAAAACATAATTTATTGATGGCTCAATAATATCTTCTTTCATAAACTCATCTTTTATAGAACCATAATTTCCTCCTTCAGCATAACAATATTTACAATTTAAATTACATGATCTTGCTAGAATTAAAACAAGTCTTTTACATTTATCCATGTTTATGTTCGTATCTAATAATTCCTTGCCTTTATTTTCTAGATTGTTTTGTGTCAACTTACTTAAAATTTCATCTAATTCTAAATTAGTAATATTGTCTAATTTTCTACCTAGTTCTTCTTTTAACGGAAATATATTTAAAGTATCTCCATCAAATAATATATAATCATCGTCCAATTTAAAATAATGAAAATTATTCATAATATTTACTCTCCTTTTATAAATTTGAAAATTTCAATTATTAAATCAAAACAAAAATTAATATTTTTAACTAACAGTAATGATTGATAAAAATTAATTTACTTGATACCTTTTGTTTTTAGTATTATAAGCTTAGGCTTTTTAATCTATCTCACAATTTATATCATGAAAATTTAGTTTAAACTATAGATAAACAATGCGAATAATTAAAGAGTTAAATGTATTTCATTTTCTCATATAAACGAGGACAATATATGCCTACAAAAGGCGAGCCAGAGCTTCAAGAAGCTTCTAAAAAAAGCTGTTAGTTTACTAGACATTATTGAAAGCACTTCGTATACAGTATTATATATTCAAGATAAAACCAAAATCAAAGTAGGATCCAATAACTATCGCAGTTGGAGTTCCATAGGAAACCCCCTGCAATAGAAAGAAATGGTAGCCGTAAAAGCGTTAATATCATCAGTGCTGCTGAGATTAGTAAAAACTTTGATTCAATTGTAAATGTGTACTCCTCCGATGAGAGAATTACTTCTAACGAAATTATTAAATTTTTTAAAAAACTACTAAACATAAACAAGAATAAAAGAGTGTTCATGATTTGGGATAATGCTAGAGTTCACGCTTCAAAAGCTGTTCAAGAATTTATTAGCCAGCATGAGGAGAAATTATTTATTTTAAATCTTCTATCTTATTCACCAATGTTGAATTTACAAGAAAATATATGGAATAAATTAAAATCCTATTTCTATGAATATAAAGCAAAAACCACAATTGATAAAATTAAAGATTTCATTTCAGATTATTTTAATTATGCCAACTCTAATAAAGCTGAAACTAAATCTCTTGTTAATGCTAGATCTTATTATAAATAGTTTGATTTTTAAACTTGTTTATCTATATTAATATAATAAGTAAAATTAGCTTGTTACCACCTTTATTAATCTTTAAGGATTGCTGCTTGTATTATAAATACTAGCAGTCACAGCCGCAACCAGAACCGCTTGCACCTGCTGGGCCTCGTAATAAATCTATATTATCTATATCTATAGGATTATCTTTAATTGCATTTTGTAATTCTTCGATTAATTCTCCTTTCATTACTTACACCCCCCATATTTAAAATATTAAATTAATATGAAAATTTTATTTTTTATTTAAACTTAGTAATAACAAGCTAATTTTCACTTTTCCTAATTTAAAATCACAAATATTTAACAATATAAATATCTATAAATATATTTTTAATAATTCATTTGGTATTATCTTTTAAGTATTCATATACTTGTTTTTCCATTTCATATATCTTTATTATTTGAGCGGATACTAATAAAGCTTTATTTTCTATATCATTTTCTGCAATACTGACTTCTGATAATTTCTCCCATTCATCAGCAATTTCATCCATTTGTATAAATGCATTTCTTAAAAATTCATATCCATACAATTCAGTACATTCCTTCAAAAACTTTGCATATATTCTTCTGCTTAATGTACCAGTATATTCAAATTCTTTAATACATTTATATATAAAGAAAAACTCTATTTTCATAATATCTTTTATATTTTTATCATAATTAATACATTTGCCTATTTCATTTGAAAATTTCATTAATGCATTTATTCCCAAAGATTCACTAAACAACATTTTCTTTGATAAATTATTTATAGAATCTTTTATAATACTATATTTTAAATTTTCTATTCGTTTATTCGTAACATTTTGGCAATCAAATTCATACCATTTATTAGATTTTAAAATTCCACAAGTTGAATCTCTTGCAATACGTAATTTTTTATCTGGATACCATATCAATTCTTTTTTTAATCCATCAATAATTCCCCAATATAAAATTTTATTTTCAATTTTATACCCTATTATAATTACTGAATGAAATCCAAAGTGTGCCTTCGTTATATCAAGATACTCTAGATAATATCTATCTAAATCTACCATTACTAAATCATTTTTATTTATACAGTTAATTATATCTTCATTATCTATTTTACTATTATAATGAATTATTCTTTTAACATTAAATTTATTAAATAACCTATTTTCCATATTAAAATCAAATCCATTTATTATGATTGTAGGAAATTTACTGCTTGTATCTAACCAGTACTCAAAAGTTAAAGCTTCACCTAAACCAAAACACATTTCTTCACTTAATTTTATTCCATTATATTGGAATATATCAGCAATAGAATTTAATCTACATTGAGTTGTTATATCTGGTTTATGAGTAAATTTACTTATTATTTTTATCTTCATCCCCTCCAATCTTTTGCATATAATGGACTTATGTTAGTAAAATAGATATATCTTTTCGAATGATTTTTTATGATCCTCTCTTAGTATTATCTTCCCACTCTTGGGGGCTAATATAGCCCAAAGAGCTGTGTATTCTTTCTCTGTTGTACCATGATTCAATGTATTCAAATATTGAAAGTCTTGTAGCATCAAAATCGAAATATTTAACTAAATTAACCTCTTCCGTTTTTAATACAGAATGGAAGGATTCGATACAAACATTATCATAAGAATTGCCCTTACCACTAAAGGAATGGGTTATTCTAAGCTTTTTAATACATTCTTCAAATTCACAACTTGTACATTGACTTTCTAAATCACTATGAGATATTAAGTTTTCATTAGATTTATGAAATTTATAAATATTTTTTTACTGCTTTAATAGTTAATTTAGTATACATATTCTTAGACATGGAGACCTCTAATTACCTTTCTGCTGTTAAGATCCATATCAGAAACTAGATACACCAACCATCTTTAATGTCATGAATATAGATAATATCAGTTACCCATTTTGGTTAATGTCAGTATTAGAGAAATCTCTATTTATTATATTTTCTCTACTTTCTACCCTGCTTTTTAAAGCAAAAGATTTAAACTTCTTAAATACTATGTAAATATGACCATTGCTTTTTTAGTATTTCATTTTTCCCTTCTACTCTAGCTATTTTTTTTAATAAAACCTCATAATCAGCCTGAGTAATTACTTCATTTTTATTGATTGCTATAGAATCAGCTTTTTTTACCCATATTAATATTGTGAATTTAGGTAAGCCATATTCGTCGCTAACATTTTTTAGGAATTTACTAGCATTATAAAGTTCTACAGCCATACTCTTATGTTCTTCTGTATATCTCTTTTTACCACTTTAGACACTCCTTTCTTAACTACATTTTATAGCGTTCGGAAAATCGTGCCTAAAATATTATATTAACATAATTAATTAAAAATAAATCTGATATTCTATACTATAATAGATCTCCTTCAATGTAACTATTCCATTCAATTTCTCCATCATCCTGAACCATATACTTAACAGGTTGTCCACGGTTTAACACAACCCCTAATGTCATTGTAAATAACACTATCAGTACTAACAGTTCCTTCTTCATTTTCCAATGCCGTCCTACTTGTTCTATTATTTATAATATTATATAATAAATGTACATAAATCAACCTACTTTAAAGTAGATTTTTGGGTTGCATTATTTACATATATTTTACAGGAAGTGGTTTTATGGATTTAAATCTTATTTCTTTCGGTGAAGCATTGCGAAACATAAGGGGTGAATTAGCTCTTACTTTGGATGATGTTTCAGAATTGTCTGGCATAAATTCCGAAACTATTAGAAGAATTGAACTTGGCAAAGTCATACCAAAATTTGAAACTCTAGAATTATTATCCCTTGCATATAAGCAAGATTTAAATGCTATGTTTCTAAAATATAGAAAAGATGATTGTTCTTATTTTTATGAAATTAAAAATAGATTAGAAAGAAAATTTGATGGGGATGAATTTGATACATTATATATTGAACTTGAAGAATTAAATAATTGTATCAAACATATCAAAAGTCCATTTTATAAAAAACTTATAGAACAGTTAATTT
>NZ_FQXR01000029.1 GCF_900130025.1 Sporanaerobacter acetigenes DSM 13106
ATGTCCTTTCATTTGACGATTCAAATATAAATATCAGTAAAGGAAAGACAGTCCTCAAAGGGTATGGTAAAAAACATATTTCTAGATCTATTGTAACTACGATTTTAATGGTAGTTGTAACGGGACTTTTGATTGGGACTCTTACATGGTTAATCAATGTAATAGAATCAAATCAGGTATTCATTGATAAAACCATATCTGAAACAACCATATATGGAGAGATAAAATATATTGGTGAAGCAAAATTTTCATATAAAGGATATATTTCTGAAGATATTTTAAATAAAATCTTAGAAACTGGTTTAGTTGAAGATTACTTTGGAGTTGTGGATAATGAGTATAGTGAGATAAATATTGACAGAAATGGAATTAAAGAAACCATTAAAAGAGAAAGCAATTTAGATTTAGCATATTACGAAAAATATACACAAATGACCACATTAGCATCTAATAAAGAACTAAACTCTGATAACGGAATTAAACTATCGGGGATAGAGGATCAAAGTATAATCGATAAGATCAACTCCTATACTCAAACACAAGATGAAATTCCAATTTTAGCCTCTACTGCAGCTATGGATACCTATAACTTAGAGATAGGACATAAAGTATCCTTAAAAGATGCAGGATCAAATTATCCCGATGTATATGGAACTATTGTCGGTACTTATGAAAGCTATGGATTCCCAACACATGATGCCTATTATGAACAACACCGAATTCCAAGTAGGACAGTATATCAAGAAACGTTTATCTTTCCAATAGATGCTGTTAGGTTAATTGAAAGAAACGGAATTAACTATGAAAGAATTGATTTATTATTTGATAAAGAGAAGAATGCAGAACTTTACGATAATAGGGAAGAGATATTGAATCGAATAGCTAAAACTACATCTGGTGATAGTACTGGATACAAACTGGTCCTTTATGATGATATACTGACCGAAACTATTGGACCATTGGAAAAAAATTTGGAATTACTAAGTATTATATATCCAATCATCTTAGTGTTATCATTGATAATCGCTGTAGTTTTACCCTATTTATTAATCCTTAGGAGAAGTGAGGAGTTGGCAATCATGAGAATCCTTGGAGTAAAAGAAGTGGAAGTAAAACGATACGTATTTACGGAGAACTTAATACTAATAATTATTGGAGAGGTAATAGCTATCGCAGTAATAAGTGCAGTAACCTTTAAATCTGGAGTATATCCAATATGGAAGTATCTCTTTGTCATAGTTGGGTACTTGTTAGCAAGTATTATAGGTGTTTTAGCAAGTTTAAAAAATGTGCTTTATAAAAAGCCATTAGAAATGCTACAGGTAAAGGAATAAAGGGAGGGAGTATATTGGTAAAGCTTGAGATGAAGAATTTATATTATAGATATAAAGGTGCAAATAAAGATGTACTTAAAGATATAAACTGTAGATTTGAAGGTGGAGAGTTGAATGCAATAGTAGGCCCTTCAGGTAGTGGTAAGACTACACTGCTTTCCATAATGGCAGGATTAGATAAACCGACCCAAGGGATTATAACTATAAATGATAAAGATTTAAAAGATTTAGATTTAGATGAATACAGAAGGGATTCTATATCAATGATTTTTCAAGCATTTCAATTGTTCCCCTTATTGACTGCTTTGGAAAATGTAAGCTTTCCTATGATATACAAGGGAATAGATAAGAATCAAGCAAGAGAAAAGAGTAAAAAAGTACTAGAATCTCTAGGTATAGACGGAGATAAGCAATCCAGGTATCCAGCAAAACTATCAGGAGGAGAACAACAAAGAGTTGCTATTGCTAGAACCCTTGCAACAGGTGCTAAGATAATACTTGCAGATGAGCCAACGGGCAATTTAGATGGAGAAAATAGTAAGAGAATCATTGAAATATTGCAAGAACTGGCACATAAACAAGATTTTTGTGTGATCATTGTTACTCATGATATGGAAATAGCAGAACAATCGGATAATGTATGGAGAATAAAGGATGGAATTATTGAGCAGGTTGAGCAGGTAAAATAGACAATTTGAGAGGTTTTATTATGCTTAAGAAAATAAAAGTGAGCAAATTTGTAAAAAACATAAAGGATTTTATAGAGGTCTTTTCTTGGTGTGTTAAGCTTTCTTGGAAGGTTTCTCATTTATATACAATATTGAGGGTATCAGCAGAATTGCTTAATCCATTATTAAATATTGCAGCTGTTTTTGTTTCGAGGCAGATAATTAATTATATATCTGCCTCTATAGGCAATTTTAATACTCGATATATATATAATCTTTTATTTCTGATGGCTTTAATAGCCTTATTAAAAGTAATAATGATAAAGGTTCAAATCTATTCTAGAATTGTCCATTCAGAACAATTAGACCAATGGATGACAAGAAATATGATAGAATTTTCCTTTGATGTGGATTTAGCATATTTAGATAATCCAAACTATCAAGATAAGATTACATCAGCAATGAGAGATGGTTCAATTCTGGTTCAAGCATTAGGTTCAAGTATATCTGCCATCAGTGCTATTATGTCATTTTTAATAGCATTTGTTATTCTTTCAAATGAGAATATTATTTATGCTTTAATAATGACAATGGCTGCATTGCCCTCTGGAATAGCTTTAAGATATTATACAGAGTCTCTTTATGGTTTAAGTTTAGGACAAATATCAAATAGGAGAAAGCTGTCGTATATTCAACAGATAGCTTTTAATAGGGATTTTAGCCAAGATGTGAGACTTTTTCAATCAAGTAAGATACTAAAAGATTCCTATGATAATCTATGGGGCAAACTATTTAGTCAGCGTAAGAAAATTTTAAAGAATCGCTCTAGGATAACTCTTATATTAGATTTCTTACCAGAGGTTGTTCTTGTTATTATAAGCGGTCATATAATTTTTAATATAGTGAATGGAAAATTAGTTATAGGGGACTACATATTTTTAAGTGGACTATTAGGACAATTATGGCATTCGACATCTAGCTTTATATCTTCTTCCATGGAAATAGTTGAAAATAAATTAAGGATGAATAATTATAAATCTCTTTTTAAATATACAAACAAAATCGAAGATAATGGTATATTAGAATTAAAAATTGTAGACAGTATTACTTTTAAGAATGTAAGTTTTGTCTATCCGCTTAGTGAAAAATATGCTTTGAAAGATATTAGTTTTCATATTAAGAATTCTGAGCATGTTGCATTTGTAGGATTAAATGGCTCAGGGAAATCTACTATTATAAAACTTTTACTTAGATTTTATGAACCAACCTCTGGAGAAATTTTGATAAATGGCATTAATATATCATCCTATACTATTACTTCTTTAAGAAGAAATTTTAGTGTTTATTTTCAAGATATGAATAATTTTGCCTTTACTATTAAAGAAAACTTTCATTTAACAAATCCCGATGTATTGATTAATGATGAAGATATAATTGAAGCTTTAGAGAAAAGTGATTTTATAGAGATTTTAAATTTAAATGAAGCAGGACTAGATGCATATATATCTAAATTTTTCACACCAAATGGTCTAATTCTATCAGGTGGACAAACTCAAAAATTAGCTTTAGCTAGGGTACTATATCGTAAGGATACTATTCTTATATTAGATGAAGTTTCTTCAAATTTAGATCCAAGAGCAGAGCATGAAATTTTCAATAAATTAGAGGATATAACTGAAAATAGGCTTACTTTATTTATTTCTCATAGATTATCTAATCTATCTTTAGCAGACAGGGTTATAGTTTTAGAAGATGGTAATGTTATTGAGGATGGTAAACCAGAACAATTGTTAAAGGATAATAAAAGATATGCTGAATTATTTAGATATCAGCAGAAAAAATATATGGTAGAAGGTGAAGCTTAATTATGAAAATAGCTGTAATGGATGAAGGGGTATTGCCTGTATTCAATAAAGAATTAAATATAATTGAAAACTTAATGGTCAGTAGTGAAAATTTAGTTATTAATACCAGTGATGATGTTCTAATTAGTACTGATCATGGTTTTAATGTATGTAAAATAATAAATAAATATGCTCCGGAAGCAGAGATTATAAGTATAAGAATTTCTAATTCCACTGAAGTGAATGCAAATATTAAGGCTCTAATTACTGCTTTTAAGTACTGTTTTGATAATAATATATCTATTATACATTTTAGTGGCGGTTCCGTAAATCTTAAGGATGATTATCTATTAAGAGATATTATAAAGGATATTATAAATAACGATCAAATTATCATTGCAGCCCATAGCAATAGTAAAGGTCTTTCATTTCCAGCTGTTTATCCCTATGTTTTTTCTGTTAGAGCCAGTGAGTTATTTAATGAGTATGAAGATAATTTATGCTGGGGGTATAATTTTGTTATGCCATCCAAGCATAGGATAAATATAAATGAAGATATAAATTATATTACTCAAAGTGCTAATAGTTACGCAGCACCAGTATTAACTGCTAAAATATATAATATGCTTAAATTTAAGAATAATAATAGTTGCATATTAGAAGGACTGGGAATATCCGACAAAATATTTTTATGTGAACATCCTATTTTTTTAGAAGATGTTACTATAATTAATATTGATAATGAGATTATCGTTGAGGAAATATTGCCATTTAAGGTCAGAAAAATATATAGTGATATAAGATTTAAAGCTGATACGAGGGATTATGTTTTTATTCCTAACAAAAATAAAGAATATACTATTGAGAAATTTAGTAGTTTTTTAGAACTACTGCCTAAAAAAGAAGATAGAATTCGTATAGTTTATTTGGGAACCATAGATAAGGAAATTAAGGAGATAATTACATCTTATAAATTTGATTTTTGGTTTATACCAAATGATGAAATTTATCCAATAGATGTACCGAATACAGTTTTAAATAATTTTGCGACTATATACTTTCAAGGCAATAAAGAAGTTGTTTATTACATAATGGCAGGACTAAGAGATGCCTTTCTTGAGGATGGCTATAATTGTTTTTCCATTTCAAATTACATAGATGCTACTTTATATTATATATATTATTTCAAAGATATAGGCAAATCCTACAGAAGAAAACAATTAGAATATATTTTAGAGCCTGATGTGGAACTAGTATATTCTAAAGACGAATCATTTAAAGAAATAGAGGATTCAATGACAATTGAAGTTACAAAGGATGATGATATTATCAAACTAAAGATTAGCACTTTAGATATGAATGAAGAATTAAATATATGTGGCAAAGTAGATTTTAAAATACTATTAGATAAAATTGTAGATATGGTATAACACAGTTCACATCTATTGATATGTTACCAAAAATGTCCTAGATAGAGTATTATAAAGAGTATCATACAAGATACGATGGTATATATGATAATAATGTTCCTTCTGTAGACCGATCATATATGTAATAACGTGACATAATGACTAAATTCATACATTGCTTTTATTCAGCTTAGATGAAAAATCTAAGCTGAGACTATTTTTTTATTGATCCTTTATATAAGGATTAATAAGTGTTAGAATTTATTTTACTGGAGGTGAATTAGCGTGAAAAATCCAATATTGAAATCCATCATTAGACGTCCAATCAAATTTGTCTTGCTTATTTTAATACTTTCATTAGTTTCCGGTGCTTTTATTATGAATTTTACCTCATATAGCCTAGTTAGTAAAGAAGTTGAGTCTGCAAAAGGAGCGTATAATAGTATTGGATATCTGCAGATGGACTTATCAGATGGAAGCGACGGCAATGTGTATGAGATAAGAGAGCTGCTCAAAGATGATCCAATGATTGCTTATGAAGACTGTAGAATATGGTCGTTAGGAGTTAGTGATAATCTATTAAATGCAGCCAACAAATATCTTGAGGATGATTTTTTAAATGAACATCCAGGAATGGATTTTTTTGCTTATGATCTATTCGTTATAGTAAGACCTGAAAATATACGAACTAGAAACTACGTCAAGGATAAGTATGATGGGGTGACCTTGGAAGGTCGCGTGCAAAAACTAATTGCTGGATATCCAGATTGGATCTATATGCCAGATAGCGAAGAAATGTTTGAAGACGGATTCTTTAGTCTTATAGCACAAAAATATGAAAATAGTAGTAAAGCAGACGGCATATTGAAATTAATTCCATATATAAATGATGCCGTCCTTGATGAGTTATATGGACTTGAAATTGGAGCTGATTATCTTTTTAGATGTGAGCCAATGTCTTATGATGCTTCACGTATGGAAAGGCCGGATTCATATATGTTAAAACCATTATACGATGGAGGACCTTTATATGAGAAAATTGATAATATTGATGAGTTCAATTTAGAGGGCCCTAAATGGCAAAAAATGAGAGAGGATATAGAGCTTTTAGATATGAATACCAGAGCATTTAGCATCATTGCAACTAAAAACATGGAAACTCACCCCTATACCCAAGGAAATCTAGAGGGATATACTTTGTTTGATGGAAGATGGATCAACTATGATGATTATAAGAACAATAATAAAGTTTGTGTAGTTGGAAAAAATTTATTTAAAGCACGAGAATTAAAATTAGGAGATAAAATTTCCCTTCAATATATGGAATCTGAAATCCCAGTGCTTTTAGTGACTGAAAAAGACAGAAAAGAATGGAAGAACTATCATAAAAGTGATGTTATAGAATACGAAATAGTAGGCGTTTGTAATCACTATCTTTCAGGTAAAGATATATATGTACCTACAAGTACAGTACCTGAAGAATTTCTAAACTTTCATATTGATAATGGAAAACCATATTTATATGGACAAAATTATAGTTTTGTATTGAAGAATCCTGCTGAACAATCACAGTTCATTGAAAAATATGGAGATAGTATTAAAGAAGCTGGGTTTGAACTTCAATTCATAGAGAATAATGCTGAAACATTTTGGATATCTGCGGATAAGGTTCTAAATAATCTTAAAATAAATATTCTATTATACGGGATTTTATTGATATTTGCAATGCTATTTATTATATATATGTATATAGAGATCTATAAGAAAAATTATGCCATTGAAAGAATCCTAGGTTTTACGCATAAATCTGCCTCTAGGCATCTGTTGATGCCATTATATATTTTTGCTGCGATGGGAATAGGATTATCATATTATT
>NZ_FQXR01000030.1 GCF_900130025.1 Sporanaerobacter acetigenes DSM 13106
GAACTTCTAGACACAACAAAGCTTGAAAAGAAGGCAGCTGTTATTCAAAATGAGATGGAAATAGTAGAAGAATTATTTAGAAAGATGGTTGATGAAAATTCTAGAAAGGCTATGGACCAGAAAGAATATTCAAAAAAGTATAATGAATTAGTTGAAAGATATAAAAAGGCTCAAGATGAATTAACCGAAGTTGAAGAAAAGCATCAAGAAAACAAGGTTAGAAAAGATAGCATAGATACCTTTATAGATAGACTGAAAAGCCAAGAAACAATCTTAACAGATTTTGATGAAGCTTTATGGACATCTACCATAGATAAGGTAGTTATTGAAAATGATATTACATTTTACTTCAGGGATGGAACTAAAATTAAACAGGAAATATTATAAAAAATCATAACCTGCTGGTTTAGAGGTTATAAAGCCTAAGACTAGTGGGTTATTTTTTATTTTAAATAAAATATGGTAGAAATTACTTGGCATATTTGATAGAATAAAGATAATTCAGAATAAGGGATTAAAACTTTGGGATTTGAACTTTAGAATATATTCCATATAGCGAGGCGAGATTATGAGTAATTTTGTTTTAGATGGAATTATGGGATTATGTGTAGCTGATGCCTTGGGGGTTCCAGTAGAATTTATGAATAGGGAAACCCTTAGAAAAGATCCAGTAGTTGGTATGAGAGAATATGGTACATACAATCAACCTACTGGTACCTGGTCAGATGATACAAGCATGACACTATGTCTTGTAGATAGTCTTTCTAAAGGCTTAGATTATGAAGATATAATGTTAAATTTTATTAAGTGGATAGAAACAGGTGAATACACACCTTATGGTGAGGCCTTTGATATTGGAATTACAACGAGAAAAGCATTAATGAGTTTTAAAAATGGGATTTCTCCATTAGAGTGTGGTAGAAAGAGTGAACACGATAATGGAAACGGCTCTCTTATGAGAATACTTCCAATTTTGTTTTATCTTCAATCCATTTATGGGATGAATTTTACAGATATTGATGGAGCATATGAAATTATTCATAATATTTCATCTCTGACACATGGTCATAGGAGAAGTCAAATAGCCTGTGGCATTTATATTTTAGTTGCTTCTGAGCTTGTTGAAAGTATGTGTCTAGAAACTGCTGTAAGATCGGGTATTTATAGTGGAATCGAATATTATGGAGATAAAAAAGATTATATTCATGAACTAAAGTATTTTGAACGATTAAGCAGGAAAGATTTTGCAGAAATACCTGAAGAAAAAATAAAGAGTAGTGGATATGTAGTTGATACACTTGAAGCTGCAATTTGGTGCTTACTAAATACAGATAATTATAGGGATTGTGTGTTGAAAGCTGTTAATTTAGGAAATGACACTGATACAGTAGCTGCTGTTGCAGGAGGACTTGCAGGTTTAAAGTATGGATATAGTAGTATTCCACAGGATTGGGTTGATGAAATAGCTAGGAAAGAGTATGTAGAAGATTTATGTAATGAATTATATTTAAGCTTAGTAAAGAACTCTATAGAAAAATTATCTCATTACATACCATATTTTGAAACTGCCACTAAAGAAAGTGTCTGCCATTGGGGTGGAGGAGAAAAATTAGGGGAAAATCAATTCACTATGCCTTATCCAATATATGACGATACTTTAGTAGAGTTTATTGAAGAATTTTATAAAACTAAATTAATATCTTACGATTATCTAGATGTCATAGAGAGTAGGGGTTTGAAAAGTACAAATGAAATAAATAATGCCATTGATTATGCAGACATAGAATTAGTGAAAGCTATTTTAACTGGATATGTTAGACAAGAACGGTTTTGTGATGGTATATGGGTAGATGCTGTTAGGGATAAAGCGTTTTTAAAGATTTTGAAACGATTTTGTGAGTTATTAATATGAGCTTGGATTAATTTGGTTATTTTGTTTAAAGAAATAAAAAGTAACGAAATAAATATTTTTATTATTTTTGTTTAGGAGGGGTAGTATGTCTAGTGGTTTTAAAACACCTATTAGTATTAAAGAGGCTATAGATAAAATACATAATAGGGATTTTCTTCTTCCAGCTATACAGAGAAAATTTATATGGTCCAGCTCACAGGTTGAATTATTATTCGATAGTATTATGAGGGGGTATCCTATAAATTCATTTATGTTTTGGGAAATAAGGGATAAAAATATGAAATCTGAGTATAGATTCTATGAATTTCTAAAAGAATATAGGGAATTTTACAATGAAAATAATGAGGAAATTAATACAACTGGTGTCCACGATTTTATGGCTGTTATTGATGGACAACAAAGATTAACAAGTCTTTATATTGGGTTTCGAGGTACCTATGCTTATAAGATGCCTAGAAAATGGTGGAGAAATGATGAAGATTCCCTACCAACCAGGACTCTTTATCTAAATTTACTAAAGTCAGTAGATCAAGAATATGATAATCAAAAACTATATGATTTTAGATTTTTATCAAAAGGTGATTTAAATAGACTTAATGATAGGGATAATTACTATTGGTTTAAGGTAGGGGATATATTAGATTTAAATGGTTTTTCTGAATTAAATAAATATATATTAAGTAATAATTTACAAGATAATGAATTTGCATCTGAAACCCTGTTTTTAATGTATGAAAGATTTAATTCTGAAAAATTAATTAATTATTATTTGGAAACAGAACAGGACCCTGATAAAGTGCTAGAAATTTTCATAAGAACTAATAGTGGTGGAACTCCTTTATCATTTTCAGATTTATTAATGTCTATTGCATCTGCTAACTGGAAAAAGATAGATGCCCGTAAAGAAATTGATGATACAGTAAATCAAGTATTCAATATATCCAATGCAGGTTTTAGAATAGATAAGGATTTTGTTTTAAAAACATGTTTGGTTTTATTTTCAGACAGTATATTATTTAAACTTAGAAACTTTGGGTACGAAAATGTACAAATTTTTGAAGAAAATTGGTTTGATATAAAGAAAAGTATAATAGCAGCATTTGAATTGGTATATAGGCTTGGATTTAATAACACTACATTTAGGGCAAAAAATGCAGCTATTCCTATAGTATATTATATATATCATAATGATTTAGCTGATATTATTACTAAAGCAAATTACGATGTAGAGGATCTAAATAATATTAGAAAGTGGATTAATTTAAGCTTTATTAAATCAATTTTTAGTGGACAAACTGATTCTGTTTTAATAAGAATAAGAAAAGTATTGAATGATAATTTAGACAAGAAATTTCCTATTAATGATATAATAAATGCATTTAAGTATGATGCTAATAAAAACTATTATCTTGATGAGGAGTTTATTAATGGATTATTGACATCTTCATACGAAAGCAATGATTCATTCTATATTTTATCATTACTCTATCCAGATTTAGATTATTATAATCAAGATTTTCATAAAGATCATATTCATCCAGCGTCAATATTCAAAGATGAAAATTATATAGAAAGTATAGAGGATGAGGTAAAAAAAGAATTTATGAAGAATAAAGATAACTGGAATAGTATATTAAATTTACAATTATTAAATGGGGATTTAAATAGAAGTAAAACTAATAAAAGTTTAATAGAATGGGCGAAAGAAAATTGTATCACCAATAGAGAACTATATTTAGATGATAATATTAGTTTAAATATAGAGGATTTCAAATTTTTTATAGAGAATAGAAAGGTAAATCTAAAGAAAGAATTGAACAGATTATTGGTTTAGTAGTGGTGGCTATAATAAATATTGATTTT
The DNA here is from genome assembly GCF_900130025.1 of Sporanaerobacter acetigenes DSM 13106. Lineage (NCBI taxonomy): Bacteria > Bacillati > Bacillota > Tissierellia > Tissierellales > Sporanaerobacteraceae > Sporanaerobacter > Sporanaerobacter acetigenes. The sequence goes on from NZ_FQXR01000030.1 coordinate 3,776, forward strand.
GAAGCAATGCAAAAATGGAATAATACTCCTAAGAATAAACAAGAACTTCTTAAAAAAATATTTTATGTTCTACTTGTGGGGGTCTAAGGGTGTGCACAATTTAGCGTTAATATACCTTTTAGCGTTAATCAAATATTGCTAAATTGTATTAAAATATGAGTCATTAGACATAAAAGAACTTAAATATTGATACAATAGAAACTCCTTGATTTCAAGGGGTTTTCGTTGTTTTTGGGGATAAATTTAATATGAA
>NZ_FQXR01000031.1 GCF_900130025.1 Sporanaerobacter acetigenes DSM 13106
ACATTACGAAAGATAAATTTTATAAATTTGACAAAAAAATAAAGCCTTTTCAATGGCTTCAGCAATTTTTTTATTATTCAACTGTCAAACTCCCGATTTGCAAGAAAATTCAAAATGTATTGACAATGTTGCAAAAGATATGTAAAATATACATAAACGATATAAAATACATTATATCGTTATTTGTGTTAAAAGATATAATTTAATACTATTTTTTAACATTGGTTTTAGTAATATATTTAAAAAATAAAAATTGTTATGCAAGGTCGAGGTGTAATTATGATTGGAGAGTTAAAAAAGTTAATGAAAAATATAGATTTAGAATATGGAGAAATTCGAATTGAAATTAGAAATAAAGAAGGGTGTTCTTTTCGTAATAGGACATTAGAGAATTTAACTAAAGGTTATGAGTTAGGAGGTATGGTTAGAGTTTTTAACAATTCTAATTGGGCATATGTTTCTTTTAATTCTTTTAAAGATATCAAAGAAGCAATAAATAAAGCAAAACAAATTACGTATCTATATGATAAGACGAATAGAAGTATGCCATCGCCTGTATATAATCGATATTATGAACACAAAAAATTTGTTGATGAAATATCATTAAAAGAAAGAAAAAACTTGTTATCAAGGCAGTATGAATATATTTTAAAGCATGAATTTATTGAAAAATGCAATATGATTTATATTAAAAATAAACGTGAAAAAATATTTGTTACAACTGAAGATACTAGTATATACCAAAAATTTGAAGAAGATATTATAAATGTCGAATTGTCAAAAAAATCAACTCAAAATTCTACAAAAGAAATTATTAAAACGTTCAATGGTTTTAAAGGATTTGAGAATATAAAAGATGTTATTGATAAAGGTATATGTGAAATTAATGAACATATTAATCGAAATGAGAATATTAATGGAAAATATCCTGTTATATTGAATGGTGATAGTGCAGGTGTATTTTTTCATGAAGCAATCGGACATCTATGCGAAGCAGATAATGTTACTAATAGCCAGTTTTTACAGAAATACATATATAAGGGAAATAAAATTTCAGATAATAATCTTACTATTGTGGATGATCCATCCTTAAAAGGTCATTCGGGATCATACTTATATGATGATGAGGGAGTAAAAAGCAAACCTACATGTATTATTAAAGAAGGAATAGTAGAACAAATACTTCATACAAGAGAAACTGCTGCTTTAATGAATGAAATTCCAACAGGAAATGGTAGGGTAGATAAATTTTTTGATTTGCCAATAGTTAGGATGTCTAATTTTTGCATACAACCTGGGAAATATAGTTTGAATGAATTAATTAAAAGTATTGAAATTGGAATTTACGCATGTGGGAATCAAAGTGGGCAGACTAAATTAGATCAATTTGTTTTTATACCTAAAAAGTGTTATTTAATTAAAAATGGAGAAATAAAGTGTAGGATTCCGAATAGATATATTAAGGGTAATACGTTTGAGTCTATTAATAGCATGAAATTATCTAAAGAGATGGTGTGGAACGATAGTGGCTATTGTAAAAAACAGAATCAGGATTTACTACCAATTTCTATATATAGTCCATCTGTTAAACTAAATAATATTTCAATAGGGGGGTGAAAGGTATGTTATCATACAAATTATTAAATTCACAAGGTAGTAGTTATGAATATTATAGAGAATCTTGTATAATAACTAAAGTCATTTTGGATCTAAATAGTATTATTAACTTAGAACAAAATACAATGTGTGGACATGCATATAGGGTAGTTAATAACAAAAAAATGGGTTTTTCAAGTGGTTCAATAGATAAGAATTGTTATGAGTTATATGATGAAGCTTATAAACTATCAGAATATGGAATACCTATAGATATACATTTTGAGGATAGCGAAAAAAGTGTATATCAGAATTTAGTTGATCAAGAAATAAGTAAATTGGGAATAAGTGAATTGTTAATATTAGCACAGGGGATTTTAAAAAAGATTGATAACAATAAAAGTACTCAAATTACTTTAGAAAAGAAATGGTTGCAAAAAATTATTAAAAATTCATATGGAGTAAATTGTAAAAAAAATAAGCAGTTTTTAACTATCAAGTTAATATCAAAAATTAAAAGAAATAATGAGTGTGTAAATATATTTAATTCAAATATTGTTACAAATTTAAAAAATATAAATACAATCATAAATAATTATAATTGTATATGTGAGTATTCAAAATATAAGGGAGATTTAATTACAGGATATTATAAAACTATTTTTTCACCTGAAGCAGCAGCTCCCTTAGTATATATTATAGCTGAATTTTTAAATGGTAAAAATATATTGTCGGGCAATTCACTATTCAGTGAAAAAATTGGACAAAAAATGTTTGATGAATCATTTATCTTATATGATGATCCAACCATTGAAAATTCAATCTTAGGTGATAAAGTAGATGATGAAGGAATTGATACTAAAATTAAAACGTTAATTGATAATGGCAGAATTTCAGAGTATTATTCGGATCTTATAACGGTATCAAAATTTAATTGCGGTAAATCATCAGGAAATGGATTTAGAAAAAACGGATATTCAAGTATGCCTACTCCGAATCTTGTAGGCATTAGGATGGAAAATGGGAAAGTTAAAAAAGAGGAATTAATAAATTCTATTAAATTAGGAGTACTTATAGATAGAATAGCTATTATTAGGGATGCCCATATTAATAAAGGTGTGGTAAACATAAATATAATAAGAGCATATAAAATTGAAAATGGCAAAATTCAAGGATTAATTATTAATTCAGTTGCATCTTTAAATTTATTGGAATTGTTTGGATGTTTTATAAGCAGTAAAGATTGTGAATTAGTTAATGGTGCCATACAAATTCCATACATTTTTAATGATAATATCTATATACAGAGGTAAAATTTAAAAAAAAGAGTACCTTTAAATAAAGGAGGTGAAAATAATGATCGAATTCGAAACTCCAGAAGTAATGTCTTATTCAGAAGCAGAGTTAGTAGATTCAGCAATCATTTCTATGTGCTAATAAATAGAGATGATTAAAAAATTATTAAGTTTTAAAAATAAACACTAATTATTGAATTAAAAATATCGCTTTATTTCATTACTAAGTTTATCTTAGAGAATTAAAATGAGTAAGTGATATAAACCAATTTGATAAAATAATTAAAGGTACTCTTTTTTTAGCTTTTAAATTTTAGTGTATGGCTTAAAGTGAGTGTGAAAATGGTTCTGTAAATATCACACGGAGAAATATAATATTAAATTTTATATGGAGGATAGATGTATGTATAAATTGAACAGTAAATTTGAGATGATTGAAATAGAGGATGGTAGTGTATTATTATCCGATGATGAGGGAAATATACATTCTTTAAATAAAACAGCTAGACTAATATATGATCTTTGCTTAAAGGGATTAGATTTAAATGAAATATGTGATTATATAAAAAAAAACTATCGTACAGATGATACACTTGACGATAAGGTAAAATCTTGTATTGATACTTTTAAAAATAAAAAAATATTAGAATAATTATGTAATTGAAGGTGAAGTGCCTAAAAGCATATTGTTTGTTTCTAAACATATATGAATAACTTTAAACAAATGAAATTAATTAATATATCAATTTCATTTGTAGTTTCAATTTATTGACAAGTGTTTATTAGTTATAGAGTTAAATTAACATAATAGCATTCTTTTAAAAGGTTATGATGAATGCACAAAGTCAAAATCTAATGATTACAAAGTTAGATTAGATGAAGTTTTTGGAATTTCGTGAATGACTATAATTAAAAATATTAAGGAGAGTATTATGTTAGATTATGAATTTAATATGGGATACGAACAAAATAGTAAATTGCATGTTAATATATATGAATTCAAATTATGTATTAT
>NZ_FQXR01000032.1 GCF_900130025.1 Sporanaerobacter acetigenes DSM 13106
TTATTTGTGGCTGACAAAAGAAGAATTCTTTAAGTTTATTGAATCAGACAAGTATATGCAAAGTCATAAAGAAAGAATGAGTGAATATTTAGATACAATTAGGTAAATTCTAATTTGATGAGATGACTAACTGAACATCTTTTATATACTATACATTAGCTAAAGCCTTGTACAGAGTGTGTATGGCTTTTTTATTTGAAAAAAATAGTTTTAATGTGTAAAAAGGCAATTAATAATATATAGAGAAGGTATCATGTGGAAAAATTGTGTTTAAGGGATTAAGTAGGATGAACCTTAAAAGATAAATATAATAAAATCAAAGGAAATTCATAAGAATGAAAAGTCATATTACTAAACTCGTGTAATCTTTATACAATTACACATCCTATAGAGTTGATGTAACGCTTATAGATACTGTATTAGAATCAGTCAAAAACCTATACTAAAGGTATTAGAGTAACTCTATAGGATAGTAATTAACTTGTTTAGAGATGATTAACCGAAAAAACAACCCTCTCTAAATTTACATCTAAAAACATGAAAACAAACCAAAATCATAAGGAAATCCTTAAATTCTATCTGATTCTGCATGCGGGTAACGTGTTATATAATAATGATATGAGCATAAGATGTAGATAAATAAATGGGCTTGAAGTTCTATCATAAATAGTTTCCAAAAAGGCACAAAGTAATATTTAACAAATAAAGCACATAAATATCGTCTTAATCGTTGCGCAACGATAATCAAATAACCGTTTTAAAATGCAACGATATATACAACGATTTTACATATCGTTGCAAAGGTTAAATATCTATGATAAAATTTAATTATAGATATTGGGGAGGTAATGGTTGTGGGAATGAAAGAAAAGTTTAATCTTGAATTTAAAAAGGAGATAACTAAGACATTTTTGAAAACAGTTAGTGCATATTCAAACTATAATGATGGTCAGATTATATTTGGGATAGATAATAATGGTGATTTAGTAGGAATGGATCATGTAGAAGATGAATGTCTTAGGATAGAGAATATGATAAATGATTCCATAGACCCAGCTCCAAGTTTTAAAATAGAAGTGGAAAAAATAGATGAAAAGACTATTATCATATTAAATATTATGAAAGGTAAGGATACTCCATATTACTACAAAGGAAAAGCTTATAAAAGATCAGATACTTCTACATTAGAAGTGGATAGATTTGAATTAAGGAGGCTGGCTATTGAAGGAATAAATATGGATTATGAAGAGAGAAGGTCATCATCTCAAGATTTAAAATTTAAGAAATTAGAATCTAAATTAAAAGAAAAGGCGGGAATAGAAAATATAAACTTAGATATCTTAAAAACTTTAAACTTGTATAATAAAGATGGATATTATAATATGGCAGCAGAATTATTAGCTGACGATAACAATACGGAATTTTCTGGACTTGATATAGTTAGGTTTGGAAAAGATATTAATCAAATACTATATAGGGAAACTATCAGTAAAAAATCTTTACTATCTCAATATGATAAGGCAATAGAAATCTTTGAACAATATTATCAATATGAAGAAATAGAAGGTTATATAAGAGTTAAAAAAGAGTTAATACCTAAGGAAGCCTTTAGAGAATCTTTAGCTAATGCAATAGTTCATAGGGTTTGGGATATAAATTCGTATATACAAATATCCATGTATGAAGATAGAATAGAAATAAATTCACCTGGAGGATTGCCAGAAGGTATTTCTAAAGATGAGTATTTATATGGAAATATTTCAGTATTACGAAACCCGATAATAGCAGGAGTGTTTTATAGACTAGATATTATAGAGAAATTTGGAACAGGAATAACGAGAATAAACAAAGAATATGAAGGTAGTTTATCTAAGCCAAGTTTTGATATTAGTAGAAATGGTATATGCATACGATTACCAGTTATAGATATTAATAAATTAGATTTATCAGAAGAAGAGTTTCTTATCCTTAATATATTGAAAGATGAAATAGAACTTTCAAGGGGTGAAATAGACAAAAAATTAGGATTCAATAAATCGAAGACCCTTAGAATAATAAATAACCTTGTAGATAAAAACATAATGCAAAAACTAGGTAAGGGTCCTGGAACAACCTATAGACTAAAATAATGTTTTTATTTATTAATGTACATCTGTAGATTTATATGTCACAATTAAATTGAATATAGCATTTAGTTTATAAATTTGAATTAGGGTGATTATTTGAAAAATATATTTTTTATTAATGGTACGATGGGGGTAGGAAAAACGACAACAAGCAGGGAATTACAGAGATTGCTACCAAAGTGTGCATTTCTTGATGGAGATTGGTGCTGGGATATGAATCCTTTTATTGTAACAGACGAGACAAAAAATATGGTTGAAGATAATATATGTTATATCCTCAATAACTTTCTGAGATGTTCAGAATATGAAAATATTATTTTTTGTTGGGTAATGCATGAAGAATATATTATTGAAAGTATACTATCGAGGCTTAACCTCCAAAACACTATTTTATACAAAATTTCACTAATTTGCTCTGAGCAGTCACTTGTAGAAAGAATTTCAAAAGATGTTGAGAGTGGAATTAGAAGAAAGGATGTAATAGAACGTAGCGTAGCGAGATTAAACAATTATTTATTAATGGATACTATTAAGATTGATGTATCAAATATAGATTCAAAACAGGCTGCACAACAAATTATAAATTATATATGAGAATGGAGGGTGCTCATCACCTTATGAGTCAATTCTTAAGGAAGATGAATTCTTTGAAAAATGGGATTCTAAAAAAAGAAAGTATGATAAATGAGAGATATGAATTTTACCACTATTTTATCATTTTTTTTTCATATAAATTCTTATTCTTTATCTCTAATTACAGCATTTAATCACATTCTAATTTTATTTAATTTGAAATTTTATGTAATTTTGAACCTAAATCTAAGTTAATTTTATTTGAAATTTGTGGGGTTTTAAAACAGTATACTTAAAACTAATTAAAGTTACTCAAAAACATTGCATATTAAATAGGTTTATACTATACTTTATAGTAAGAGGTGATTATTATAAAACTTACTATAAAAGAAGCAAGTGAATATTTAGGAGTTGCAAAATCAACTCTAAGAAGATGGGAATATGAAGGGAAGATAAAGCCTGAAAGGACAGCTGGAGG
>NZ_FQXR01000033.1 GCF_900130025.1 Sporanaerobacter acetigenes DSM 13106
AGATTCAATTCCAGAGGGATACAAAATTCCTAACAAAGAATAGATTAGCATAAATACCTCATCTTGAAAAGGTGGGGGCTATTTGACGCTTACCTACCAGTAACATTAGTCCTATGATTATAATATAATTCTTATCTTTATTAGTAACTATAGCATCTGCTAAATATTTCAATATATATATATTAAACACATTAATTAAGCTAGTAATAATTGATGATGCAATAATTAATAATATATATCTCTTGTCAATTTTCCAAGAATACACAATTATACTCTTTATATTGCAAAAAAATTTTCTTATGTCATTAATTTCTTGATTAGTTTTCACTATAATCACCTTTTTTGATATAATTTAATACATACTCAAGTTGTGTATCTTTCCCTTTAACATAATCTTCAATACTAGGTTCAACTAAAATATTAGGTATAATACCTATATTTTGAATATTTTGTTCATCATATGTTTTTACATTAAAAATACTAAGAGACACTATTGACTCATTAGATAATGGAAACATTCCTATCATACCAGTTGCACCTCTTGAATTAGTTCCAATAATTTCAATATTTTTTATTTGTTTACAATATGCTAAAAAATCATCCACTGCTGAACCAGATTTATATGAAGAAAGAACAAATGCTTTTCCTTGAAAATAAATCGGTTCTAATTTAGTCATTATCTTATTATTTGTATCTAAATCTATTTCTTCAAGATATTGATTTCCCATCATCTTTAAACCTTTTTCAACTTCTTCTATAGTTGTTGTTATTGGCATTGTTGTTGTCACTGATTGAATTGATGCTATAGATACTAAGTAATTATCTTTTTTTTGAACATATCCTATTTCATCTTTTAATTCTAACCCAAATATTTTTGTTAATATTAACTTCCCATTTTCTGAATTCCCACCATTATTTTCTCTTACATCAAGTATGATATCTGAAGAATTTTTTAAAAAAGGATATATATTGTTTTCGAATTCAAAAATCATGTTATTGTCAAAAAAGCTTTTAATTTTAATATAATATTTTCCTTCTTCTATCTGAAGTAATGTGTAATTGTCACTATTATATATTTTATTAAACTTTTTTGTAGTTAGTTTTTTTGGTGATTTAAAATCATATTTATCATAATCATTATATCCTATATAATAATTCATTTTGACTGTTTCTTTATTATTAAAACTAGGTTTAACTATTTCCATTTCAATACTAGTACCAATTTCTCCATATTCTAATCTTTTTATTGCTTCACTATCAATAGCACCTTTGGTCTTAACAGGAATTAAAGGTTTCATATATAGATTAATATAATCTTTTGCAGACATTCCTTCGATAGTAACTATCTCAGAGCCTATAGGTATATTATTTTCTCCTACCTTTGAAATTATATAATATTTCCCTTGAAAAAAATCAAATTTATATGGCAAGAATCCAACATGTTTCTTTACTTCATCATTAGGAAAAATTATTGCATGTCCATCATCCAATAATGATAATAATTTTTGCTCAATAACAAGTTTATCATATTCATTTGAAATCATCGAAAGATCAGATATTGCTTGTACATATCCATCATTCCATTTTTTTAACTTGTCCTCACCCCAAAATGGTGAATACTGTAATCCTATATTCCATATTTGACTTATACTTAAAATATCATCCTTTAATTTTATTTTTTCTTTATTCTTTATAATTATTGAACCATTATGATTTGAACATCCACATAAACCACAAACAAGTAAACATAATATAATTAATTTTTTCATAAATTTTTACCTCCAAATATATTATTAGTTTATTCCTCTAATAATTTTTACACAAAACAAATTAAATTAGGATAGTATCATAAAAATTGTTTGAAAAAATATATTTATTTTATTAACATAAGTTTAAGATTTAATATAAAATAATTTTTAGATAATAACTATTGTTTATTATTCGTCTATATAATCTACAATATTCCATACATTTTACTTTACCTTTACAATATAAAAACTATAATTACACTATTTTTATTCTTTTATTGTGAATTTTTCAAAATCATTAATGGATTATATTCTAAATTCTTGTCCTTATTTAATATTTATACAGTTGCTTCAATAAAAATATAAAAACCCCTTCTTTTCTTCTCTCCCTATTTTCGACATTATTTTTTTGTTAATGCATAAGCTTCAAAACTAACCCACATTCCCAGTCAATACTTTCTATGAAATAATACCTATAATTGATGCTTAAAGATATTAATATTTTTCTTACTGAAGTAAGTTTTAAAACTAGTAGTTGTCACTGCAATATATACACGTTGATCAAATAAACAAGGTATTGCTTGCTTTGTAGCAACACAATACTCTCCTGATTTTGTATAGAAAAAAGTTGATTTATCAAGTTTTTCCTCACCAACTTTTGCTCATAGGGGCTAGTGATAAAAGAATAAGGCAGTATCGCTACGTATTTATTGTAGTTATTGATTTTAAGTTTTTGTGATTTTTTCGTAATATTTATTTCTTGTGAAACAAAACAGTAAGCATCAAGATAAACATTGCCTAATTTAGTTGTAACCAAATTTAACTTTCACCAAAACTTTCATCATAATAAGTATAACATATTTAATTTGTAATTTTTGTCATATTCTGTCTTTGGAAATTGTTTTCTTTCGACATTATTGTACATACAATGAGATTTATTCTAATTATGTAAGCGTCAATTCTAGCCCACATTTCCAACCAATACTTTCTATGAGATAATATCTTTAAACATCAATAAAGGAGGTTGTCTCAAATGACTGAAAGAGAACTTTGGACTAAAAGAATTGAAGATTACAGAGCTAGTGACTTAACAGCAGTTAAATGGTGTGAAGAAAACAATGTTCCTGTTCATAAACTTAGATATAAGATTACTCAATTCAACAAAGAAAAGAAACAAACACTCAAAGAAACACAGTGGGCATCAGTTATTCCTGAAAAACCAGTAGCTGAAAAAGAAACTTATCCATCATTAAA
>NZ_FQXR01000034.1 GCF_900130025.1 Sporanaerobacter acetigenes DSM 13106
CCCTACCTTCGGCGGCTGCCTCCTTACGGTTAGCTCACCGACTTCGGGTATTGTCAACTCCCATGGTGTGACGGGCGGTGTGTACAAGACCCGGGAACGCATTCACCGCGGCATTCTGATCCGCGATTACTAGCAACTCCGGCTTCATGTAGGCGGGTTGCAGCCTACAATCCGAACTGGGATCGGTTTTGTGGGATTAGCTCCTTATCACTAAGTGGCTGCCCGTTGTACCGACCATTGTAGCACGTGTGTAGCCCAGGACATAAAGGGCATGATGATTTGACGTCATCCCCACCTTCCTCCGATTTGTCATCGGCAGTCTCTTTAGAGTGCACAGCCTGACTGTTTGCAACTAAAGACAAGGGTTGCGCTCGTTGCGGGACTTAACCCAACATCTCACGACACGAGCTGACGACAACCATGCACCACCTGTCTCCCCAGTCCCCGAAGGGAATGAACTATCTCTAGTTCCGTCCGGGGGATGTCAAGCCCTGGTAAGGTTCTTCGCGTTGCATCGAATTAAACCACATGCTCCGCTGCTTGTGCGGGTCCCCGTCAATTCCTTTGAGTTTCAGTGTTGCCACCGTACTCCCCAGGCGGAGTGCTTAATGTGTTAACTGCGGCACCGAGGTTTGACCCCCGACACCTAGCACTCATCGTTTACGGCGTGGACTACCAGGGTATCTAATCCTGTTTGCTCCCCACGCTTTCGTGCCTCAGCGTCAGTTACAGTCCAGAGAGTCGCCTTCGCCACTGGTATTCCTCCTAATATCTACGCATTTCACCGCTACACTAGGAATTCCACTCTCCTCTCCTGTACTCAAGCCTCACAGTTTCAAATGCTTACCACGGTTAAGCCGTGAGATTTCACATCTGACTTACAAGGCCGCCTACGCACCCTTTACGCCCAATAAATCCGGACAACGCTCGCCCCCTACGTATTACCGCGGCTGCTGGCACGTAGTTAGCCGGGGCTTCCTCCTAAGGTACCGTCATTATCGTCCCTTAGGACAGAGCTTTACGATCCGAAAACCTTCATCGCTCACGCGGCGTCGCTGCATCAGAGTTCCCTCCATTGTGCAATATTCCCCACTGCTGCCTCCCGTAGGAGTCTGGACCGTGTCTCAGTTCCAGTGTGGCCGTTCACCCTCTCAGGCCGGCTACCCATCGTCGCCTTGGTGAGCTATTACCTCACCAACTAGCTAATGGGACGCGAGTCCATCTTATACCGCTTAATCGCTTTGACTTGAAAATCATGCGAT